>JAGVDA010000378.1 GCA_020058975.1 Thermosynechococcus sp. WC_1
GCTCTTCCGATCTACCAAATACAATACCGCCCGTTTGCAGTGTACTTGCAGCTTGCAGCTTCTCACTCAAAGACTCCCCATAAAAGATGTTGTCACCTAAAATCAGCGCGACATTGTCCTCGCCAATAAATTCACGTCCAATAATAAACGCTTGCGCCAACCCCTCCGGTCGGGGCTGCTCCTCATAAACCAGCTTGATGCCTAACTGGCTGCCATCTCCTAGCAGTCGATAAAACAGCGGTAAATCCTGCGGTGTCGAAATAATTAGAATCTCCCGAATCCCTGCCAACATTAGCGTTGAGAGGGGGTAGTAAATCATCGGTTTATCGTACACAGGCATCAGCTGCTTCGAGATTACCCGCGTCACCGGATACAGCCGTGTACCAGAACCACCCGCCAAAATAATGCCTTTCATCCACTCCTCCCTATCAAAATTAGCTCCTATTCTTCCCAACTTTGGGAACATGTGGTTCAGTTCAGTCTCTTTCTGATTCCATAAATCCAGCACGAGGTAACACAATGCAGAGGTTTAGCCATATACCATTGCGTTTAGGCAAAGCTAGACGAGAAAAACAAAAACTTGATCAACCCAGCCACCAACCCACCGATAACAGCAATAAATAAACTTCTAGAGACAATTTCTTCATTGCCAATACGACGGTCAATCGAGTCAACCTTTGCCTCTAAAGACCCAATCTTTCCTTCTAGGTTGCCTTGGAGCGTACTAATTTTGCCTTCTAGATTGCCCTGGAGCGTGTCAATTTTTCCGTCAAGTCGGGCAATCTCAGTGGCGACATGTGCTAACCCTACATCAATCTTTTTGTCTAGCTCCGCAGCCCGTAGATCACTTTTCTTGTCTAACTCAGAAAACTTAGTAAGAATAAGCTCCTTGAGTTCTTGCGTGGTAACTTCAGCCATTGCCTTATGTCCTGTCTCAACCGATAGCTTTACCGTAGCCCAAAGCAAAGCCTGAATTAAGCAGTCAACCCTAGCCGCTCTCGCTCATAGTTTTGAGATGTCACCGCCTTACACCAGTCTGGGTTGTCCAGATACCACTGCACCGTTTTCCGTAAGCCAGATTCAACATCTTCTTGAGGCGACCAGCCTAGCTCCTGATTGAGCTTACTAAAGTTGATCGCATACCGACGATCATGTCCAGGCCGATCCGTGACGTAGTTCACCAAATTAAGATGGGGTGTATAGGCAGAATTGGGCAGTAGCTCATCCAAAATCTGGCAGAGTTGCTTCACTAGCCATAGGTTCGTTCGTTCTGCGGCACCACCTACGTTGTAGGTTTCACCAGGTCTGCCTTTTTGGGCAACGAGGGCGATCGCCCTACAGTGATCTTCCACAAATAGCCAATCACGAATATTCTGCCCATCTCCATAAACCGGAAGCGCTTTACCCTCTAGCGCATTCAAAATCATCAGCGGAATCAGCTTTTCTGGAAACTGATAGGGGCCGTAGTTATTAGAGCAGTTGGTAATCAGCGTCGGCAAACCATAGGTATGGAAATAAGCCCTCACCAGATGGTCAGAGCTGGCCTTAGAGGCGGAGTAGGGGCTATTGGGCGCATAGGGGGTCGTCTCAGAAAAGGCATCATCTTCTAGCGATAGAGAGCCAAAGACTTCATCCGTTGAAACGTGCAGAAATCGAAAGACTGCTTGAGTCTCTTTCGATAAACCTTTCCAGTAGCGGCGCGTTTCTTCTAAAAGATTGAACGTCCCCATTACGTTGGTTTGCACAAAAGCATCGGGGCCATCAATCGAGCGATCAACATGGGTTTCTGCGGCAAAGTTAAGGATGGTATCTGGCTGATACTGGGTGAGTAGGTCGCGGACGAGGGGGCGATCACCAATATCCCCTTCCACAAGCACATGGAGCGGGTCAGACTCCAGCGTTTTCAGCGTGACCAAATTTCCGGCATAGGTGAGCTTATCTAAATTAATAATGCGAACATCAGACTCGCACCGCTGCTGAAGGACAAAATTGCCCCCAATAAAGCCAGCCCCACCCGTCACCAAAATAGTTCTCATAAGTTAAAAATAGATCAACGCCAGAAATACTTACTTTGCCAGAATAATACCTTGACGAACCAGGGCATCTATAACTTCATCTACACAGGCTTCCAAGGGCTTGGTTCCTGTCTCTACCACTAGTTCAGCAGCCTCAGGCGCTTCATAGGGCGAAGAAATACCCGTAAACTCTGTAATCTGACCAGAGCGAGCCTTTTGATACATCCCCTTCACATCCCGCCCTTCGCAGACTGCCAAGTCAGCCTTACAGTAAATCTCAAAAAACTCACCCTCCCCCACCATCTGCCGAACGCGATCGCGATCTGCCCGAAAGGGAGAAATAAACGCCGTCAGCGTGATCACCCCAGCCTCAATAAAAAGCTTGGCAACTTCCCCCACACGCCGGATGTTCTCAGTTCGATCTGCCGCCGAAAAACCCAAATCTCCGCAAAGACCATGGCGTACATTATCGCCATCAATGACAAAGGTGTGGCACTTATTCTCATAAAGACGAGCCTCTACCGCATGAGCCAAAGTAGATTTACCCGCACCCGATAGCCCTGTAAACCATAAAATCACGCTTTTATGGGCATTCTGAGTTTCGCGATCAGTGCGAGAAACCGTTGCATGATGCCAAACAACATTAGTAGACTGCATCGAACTTAAATCTCTTAATCAACAGCAAAATAACCAAGACGCTTCTAACGCAACCCATCCCTACCGCTAAGACTTTGGCGGAGAAGATCGAGGGGTTTTGAGTTCTTCCGGCAGGCTTACCGCAGGCTTACCATTGCGAGAAACCAGATCGGGCGCTGCTGCTTCCGCCGCATAGTAGTTTTTGGCATGGTAGTAATAGTAGCTATCCGGCTCATTTTCTGGAATAACGCCATTGAGGATCAAGCCCAAGACATTGGCTCCTTTGTCATCTCCCTGACCACCCGCCTTAGCCAAAGCCGCCTTAGAAGATTCTGCCGAAGCAGAGGTGAGTACCCCTGGGCGAGCCACCATTAAAATGCCGTCCGTCATTTGAGCCAGCAAGAGGGCATCCGAAGCCACAGCTAAAGGCGGCGTGTCAATTAATACAAAATCGTAGATCTCACGCCATTCGTCAATTAAGCTTGCCATTCGGTGAGAGTCAATCAGCCGGATCGGGTTAGGTGGAATTACCCCTGCCGTAATGACGTCAAGCTGCTCATTTTCTGAGCGCACTACCCCAGACCACTTCCCTGGCTCTACCAAAATATTGGTCAAACCCACAGAGTTGGGCAACTCCCAGATTTGGTGCTGAGAAGGTCGCCGCAGATCGGCATCTACCAACAAAACGCGGTGGCCCATCTCAGCCAATACTAAGGCCAAGTTAGCCGTTGTGGTTGACTTACCCTCTTGCGGCACAGAACTGGTCAACACCATTACGCGGGGTGGGTTGTCAGAACTCAGAAATTTGAGATTGGTTTGAAGCATCCGATAGGCTTCACTAATCGCAGAGCGCGGCTCGTCCCGAACAGGGAGGGGCTGTCTCGCACGGTCTAGAACCTTTGCGTTGACCTTTTTCTCTCCCTTGAGCTGAGGAATGGTTCCTAGCACCGTGATGTCAAAAATGTTCTCCACTTCTTTGACGGTCTTGACCGAGTTGTCTAGCGCCTCTAGCAACAGCGCTGTCCCAATGCCTAGCAACAGCCCCATTACGGTTCCAATCGCAAGGTTCAGCAGAATTTTGGGCGATATCGGCTTTTCTGGCGTAACGGCAGCCTCAATTGGCAGCACATTCCCCACATTTTGATTTTCAGAAATTCTGAACTGCTGAAGGCTCTTCAATAGACCTTCATAGGTCGCTTTGGCAATGCCCAGTTTGCGCTGTAGTTCGCTTTGAAGCTGCTCTAGGCGCGGTAGCACCGTCATCCGCTGGCGATAAAAATCTTGGGTTTGCTGAAGTGTATTGACCTGATTCCGTAACCCTAGACGCTCCACTTCGGTTTTAACAAAGGTTTCTGTTAACCCTTGCTGGGTTTGGCTAGACTGCAAGGTTTGTAAAGACGGGGTTTTTGCTAACGAATTGCCCACGACCTGCCCCACTTGGGACTGAAGCAGCGTCTGAAGTGCCGTCTGCTTTTCTTCAAGGTCTAAGATTTGAGGATGGCCCGCCTGAAGCGTCGTCTTTGCCGTAGCGAGGGCGCGTTGAGTATCTTGAAGTTCTGTGAGGGCTTTTTGAACCGCCGGAGACTGACTTAAAGAGTTGACTTCTAGTGCCTGTTTAGGCGGCAACCCCACCTGGTTGCCCAATGCCTGAGAGCGAGTCTCTGCGCTAGCAAGCATAGCCTGGGCTTCGGTAAGCTGCTTCTGAATTTCGCCAATGCCTTCTACCGCAGCTTTTGCTTCGTCGGGTAAAGAGACGACTTTACTTCGCTCTTTGAATTGCCGCACGGCGCTTTCATAGCGCTGAACATCTCGTTCTGCAGGCGGAAGCTGGGTTTCGATGAATTTGCGAGCCGCTGTTGCCTGGGCGCGCGTTCGTTCGACGTTGTTGGCGCGGTAGATCTCAATCAGCTTATTGACGACTGCCGTGGCCTGTTGAGCATCGGTACTTTTATAGGAAATTTGGATAATATCGGTGTCTTTTGTATTGGAAACCGCCAGCTTTTTTAAAAATGCCTCTAGCTTCAGCGTTTTGCCATCGTCATCTTGTAGGCGAAAGCTTTGAATGACGGGTAGCACCACGGGCGCGGATTTGATGATCTCTGCTTCTGTACTGATGGGGTTACTTTTTTGGCCAAGCCCAGCCAGTTCGCCTAAGCTGCCGAGACTACTCCCTTCTAGCGCAGACGAAATGCCGCTATCTTTCTTGAGCAGCACTTTGCCTTGTGCTTCGTAGATTGGCTTTTGCAAAAATGTAATGAGCGCCGTTAGCGTGGTTACGCTGCCCATCACAAGTAAAGCCGGTAGCCAACGACGACGCAGAATCAACCAGTATTGCTTTAAGTCAATATACTCTTCTGTATATTCCATGCTGTATTTAAGACTGAATAAGGCTCAGAATAAAGACGAAGACCGAGGGCGGTGGGCGGCTGAAGGATAGAATTGAAAGAAGATTGAGGGAAGCTTACCCTACATTAACAGCCCGTGAGAGTGCATTTTGCCGTTGGGTATGATTTTATAGTTTGTCTAGAGAGGCAAACAGTGATTTGATAAATTGCTGCTCTAGGCAAACAGCAACAATACTGTATCTCTTTCGTCAACCTTTAACAAACGGCTTCATTTTAGATAAACCTTTCTAGATGAGCCGTTCTTCTGCTCTTAACTACTGCGACTGAACGAACGTATGCCTGAACGATTTTCTTGGATTTTGCCTCAAAAGTTGGCGGTTGGCTCTTTCCCCAACGCAACGACGTCGGTGTCGCAATTGCGCCGTGAGGGTATTACTGCGGTGCTAAGTTTGACGGAAAATCATGAGCGGTTGGTTCCCGTTGATGTGGCACACAGCTTTCTCTGGGAGCAGGTTCCGATTCCGGATGGGTATAAGGGCGGCATTCCGAAGGAGGCTCAGTTTGCCCAAACGCTCCAAATTTTAGACCGCTGGTATCGCAAGGGGCATGTAGTTTATGTGCATTGTTGGGCAGGAGTGGGGCGGTCGGCGTCGGTGTGTGCGCTGTATGTCGCCCATCGACAGGGGCTAACGCTAAAGGATGCGATCGCCTTGGTAAAGTCCCAGCACAGTTATGCATCGCCAGACTCTCATCAAATTGAGGTCATGCAAAGATTTTTGACTTCATCACTGACGGAGTAGCGCACTTCGGCAATGTGGTTATGAGCGTCTACTAAGACGACGGTGGGCTGATACTGAGGTAGTTCGGCGTGGGTGTACTGAGCATAGGTCATGATAATAATGCGATCGCCTTTTACCCCCAGCCGCGCCGCTGCGCCATTTAGCTCAATGATGCCAGAGTGGGCGACGGCAGGAATGGCGTAGGTGATGAGACGTTCGCCGTTGTTGACGTTGACCACCTGAACCTGCTCATAGATCAAAATGCCAGCGATTTCGAGTAAATGCTGGTCAATGCTAATGCTGCCCACATAGTCTATGTTTGCGCCTGTGAGCGTGCAGTTATGGAGTTTTGCCTGAAGAAGGGTTCGCTGCATATTGCCCATCATATCGCGCCGAGGATTGTGCTGATAGGTTAAGGCAGGGGGCTGGGTTAAACTGGATGCTGAAGAATTGCAATGCGCTAGGCTCAATTGTGACGGTAAAAGCGGCTGAACCCATTGATACTTTAAGTTGGACTTCCCAAACTCAGCTTCGGCAAAGCTGGGAAGGTTTGCAGTGGCAGCTCTCGCAATGGCTTAAGTCTGACCCCAGCGCCCAGAATGCCCAGCAGTGGGGTTGGGTGCTTCCGGTGTTGCTCTGGACGCTGCGAATCTTGGGACTGATTTTATTGGCGGTGGTGATCTTTTTGCTGGTTCGGCAGGGTTGGCAATGGCTAAGGTTATGGTCAGACCGTGCCTCCCATAATCAGCGGGTGGAGCCACTCGAGCCAGTGCGATCGCGGTTGGATTGGCTGGCGATCGCCCAAGAAGCCCAAAGCCGTCAAGACTACCATCGCGCCTTTGAGGCTCTGTACAAGGCGCTACTGGTACAGCTCCACGAATCTGACATACTGCGGCAGGATACTGCACGAACCGACCGTGAATATATAAAAGGACTCGACCAGATTTGGAGTTTGACGGACAAACCCCTATACCTGCGGGACGATTGGGTCACGCTCTTTAGAACCCATGAATCTTTATGCTTTGGGGGGAGAGTGCTTCAGCAGAGGCATTTTGATGAATGTCGCGCCGCCTACGACAGTCTTGCACCCTACTTGTCGTGAACCCAGGATCGTGACTTAAAGACCTCATGGGATGACTGACCGCTTTTACAAATATTCCCCTCTCCCCCTTCGACAAGCTCAGGGCAACGCCCAACCCCTCTCCCAGAACGGGCGAGGGGAGCCAGAATTAGCCCTTCTCCCCTTGTGGGAGAAGGGTAAAGCCTTCAGGCTATAAGAAAGGGATGAGGGGGCAGGTCGGCTCAATGACCCTTCAGTAAACGCTTTAGAACCTCTATGACTGCATCTGACCAAAAACGATCTTCTCGCTGGTTTGCCAAAGTGCCCTTGTGGGGATGGACTTTAATCGGGCTGCTGTGCCTTACCCTGGTTGTCTCGATTGCTGCCCCTAAGTCTTATCCCAACGGCTCTAGTTACGACAGATCTCTAAGTGGCTATGCCCAGTGGTATGAGTTTATGGAAACTCAAAACCACCCCATCAAGCGATGGCGACGTGACTACAGTCAGCTTAAGGGACAAAAACAGACGCTGATTCAGGTGGCGGATGTAGAACGATTTCAGGATCCCAACCTTGAGTCTTCTGAAATTCTAGATTGGGTTAAACAGGGCAATACCTTGATTGTGCTGAACTGGAATGGCGAAGTCTCCGGCGCACCGTTTCGTTCTGACCTGACGACGCCAAAGGGTGCTGTGCAGATTGAAACAACGCGGCGCTATAACAATCGCGCCGAAAATTTTGATGATGTACTACTTAAAGATGGATTTGGGACGGCAATTGGATCCAAGGATTTTGAAAAGGGTCAGGTAGTCAAGAGCGTGTATCCGTGGCTTGGTTCAGGCATCTATGCCCAGAAGGGCACAAATTTTCAGATGCTGGCGGATTTAGCAACAAAGCAGCAGGGAACCATTTGGGTAGACGAATGGCTGCACGGATACCGTGACTTAGAACCAGCGCCAGTGCTTGCGAAGGCTAAGCCTCAAGATTTATGGAGCTATTTTGCCCGTCGCCCCATTGCGGTGATGGCAGGGCAAGGAGTGCTGTTATTGGCCCTGCTGCTCTGGGGTCAAAATCAGCGGTTTGGAGCGCTGCTGCGCATTGCGCCGCCCCCGCGAAACAGCAGTGAGCAGTATATTCAGGCGTTGGCGGATACGCTGAATACCCACGGGCATACTGAGTATGCATTGGCGCTGCTGGGTCAATCTTTGCGCGATCGCCTGAGATCTCGCTTGGGCATTGTGGGTGCGGATGGTTCGGGGGAAGCAGATGGGGCGATCGCCACAGAATGGGCGGTAGTGACTGGACGACCTTCCTCAGAGCTACTAGAGTTATTAAAGCAATCTAGGACGCAAAAGCGACTGAGAGACAGTGAACTTTTAGCCTGGGTTGGGCAAGCCGATACGATTCTGCGAGGACTATCTTGAAGAACGCCTTTCAACAGCTCCGCACCGAAATTAGCACCGTTATCTTAGGCCAAAGCGCCGTTGTGGATGCCTTACTTGTGGCGCTCCTCGCCGAAGGGCACGTCATTTTAGAAGGGGTGCCAGGTACCGCCAAAACATTACTGGTCAAGCTTTTTGCAACCCTGATTCAGGCAGAGTTTAAGCGAGTGCAGCTTACGCCCGATGTACTGCCAGCAGATGTGTTGGGTACCAGCATTTTTGACCTGAGCAGTCAGCAGTTTACCCTGCGCAAAGGCCCCATTTTTACCCAGATTTTGCTGGCGGACGAAATTAACCGAACGCCCCCTAAAACTCAAGCCGCGCTCTTAGAGGCAATGGAAGAACGGCAGGTGACGCTGGATGGTGAAACCATTCCGCTGTCGCCTTTGTTTTGGACCATTGCCACCCAAAACCCCCTCGAGTTTGAAGGTACCTACCCCCTCCCAGAAGCGCAGCTTGATCGGTTTTTGTTCAAGATGGTGGTGGACTACCCCAATGCGGCAGCCGAAAAGCAGATGCTGACCAATATTTTGGGTGGCTTTGAACCTCATAACTTGGCGCAGTGGGCGCATCAACCTATTTTGAATGGCGATCAGATTTTAGAGGCGCGACAAGCGGTGCGCAACGTTCGGGTAGAAGAATCGATTCTGGATTATTTACTTAATCTCGTCACGAGCAGCCGGAATCAGCCAGAATTGCTCCTTGGCGCATCGCCGAGAGCGGCAGTGGGTTGGCTACGGGCAGCACAAGCTCAGGCATGGCTAGACGACAGAGATTTTGTTACCCCCGATGATGTGAAGGGCATTGCGATGCCGCTTCTGCGCCACCGCTTTATTTTGAAGCCAGAAGCACAGCTCGACGGTATTTCTGTCGATCAGGTGATTCGCAATTTACTGAACCGCGTTGCGGTACCGCGATGAGTGACGACGCAGTGAGTAGGGCGAAACCAGCGACTGAACGGCTTCGTGGCGATCGCTTTATCCCCAGCCAGCGGCTCTACTTAGCCTTGGGGCTAGGTTTTTTAATCCCGATGGGGTTAGGCCAAATCCCAACTCTTACGGTGGGCTGGCTGTGGGGCATGGTGGGCATTTATGACGCGGTAGTTTTGGCGATCGCCCTCCTCGACTACCGTCAGGCCACCCAGTGGCAAATTACCCTAGGGCGAACCTGCGACGAAAAACTCTCGATTGGTCGAGACAATCTCATCCGTCTGGCGTTAACGGTAGCGGGTGCGCCATCCGCCACCGCCGCGACAGTCCTTCAGCTTCGGGATGGAACCCCCTCTGCTTTTAAGGTCGATATAGACCCGATGTCGGTCACGCTAACGCCGCAGATTGACACCGAACTGACCTATCACGTCTTTCCTCCGCGACGGGGCGCTTTCCGTTGGGGTGCTACTAGCCTAAAACTTCGCAGTCCGCTAGGGCTAAGCTGGCGAACTTGGCAGGTAGCTGCCGAAACCGTTGTGGACGTTTACCCTGACCTGATTGGGCTACGGATGCTGTCGATTCGGCTGAGCCTAGAAAACAGCGGCAACCTTCAGCGTCGCCATAAGGTGGGCGGCACAGAATTTGCCGAGCTGCGCGAGTACGCCGTGGGGGACGACATTCGCTTCATGGACTGGAAGGCCACAGCCCGTCGTCAGCGGCCTATCGTGCGCTTACTAGAGCCAGAGCGAGAGCAGCCGCTGCTGATTTTGCTAGACCGAGGGCGACTGATGACGGCACAGGTGGCAGGGCTAAGTCGGTTTGACTGGGCGCTAAACGCGGCGCTTTCTTTGGCAATGGCGGGGCTGCGGCGGGGTGATCGCGTGGGGGTCGTTGTCTTCGACAAAACCATCCACACCTGGATTGCGCCATTGCCTGGACTAGGGCATTTATCTCAAATTTTGGAGCGCCTCAATACCATCGAGCCAGCCCGTACCGAATCTGACTATGCGGGGGTAACGGCTCAAGTACTCAATCAGTATCATCGACGGGCGCTGGTGGTACTGCTCACCGATATTGTGGATGAGATTGCCTCTCAAGATCTGCTGGTCGCCATGGGACGCCTTAGCCCTCGGTTTTTGCCCCTATGTGTGGCGCTCAGAGATCCGCAGGTAGATGCCCAGGCAAAGCCCCCTGTAGATTCACATCCTTCGTCCGAGCCTAAAATAGTGCAGCCACTCTATACTCAAGCCGTAGCGCTTGACCTTTTGCATCAGCGCAAGGTTGCCTTTGCCAAGCTTCGGCAACAGGGCACCCTCGTTTTAGATGCGCCTGCCTCTCAGGTCAGTGAGCAGTTGGTGAATCAATACCTGCGTGTGAAGGCACGAGGACGACTCTAATGAATCCTAATTCTGACTCATCTTCAAACGAGAATACTGAGGCGGAGGCAAAGGCGGCTTACTCCACCGGACAAGCTGCTTTTGAGCGGGGTCTTTATCGAGATTCGATGGACTGGTTTGAAAAGGCTTTATCGCTCACGTCTGGGCAGTCTGCCCTTGGTGGCGAAATTCAAATTTGCCAGGTGACGGCTTACGATGCGGCGGGGCAAAATGAAGCGGCGATCACCCTCTGCCGTAAACTCTCTACCCACAGTAATCTTGAAACCCGTCAGCAAAGTAAGCGCCTGCTCTACATCTTAGAAGCGCCCAAGCTTCAGACCCGACCGGAATGGCTCACGCAAATCCCTGACTTGGATCCGCCTTCTGGCGCAACTCGCCGCTATAGTGCCGTAGGACAGCCTGGATCATCCGCTTCCAAGTCTAAAGAACCGAAGTCCATTACAGCAGAACCTTTTGAGCCGATTGATCCAAAAGAGAGTCGCGGTTTTCTGGGCATTGCTCTAGGGGTGAGCGGCGTAATTTTGCTAGGACTGTGGTGGCTACAGACTTTGGGCTAGCGTAGGTCGTCTGGATCCACCCACTTGGGCGGCTCTGAGGGTTGGGTCATTTTTTTGCGGATCCTTTCTTCGGCGATCGCCAGCATTTCGTCTATGGACGTATTTTGAATAAATTGGGAAGCTGCCGCCACATGTTCACGATGGGGACAGTCATCACCTAAAATACAGCCGTTCACGCAGGCTTCAAGACAGTTCACGGGTTGTGTCGCCACAGGTTTCTTCTCCAACAAAACTAAATGGGGGTAAATGGGGTTCCATGAGTGCCAGCTCCCCCTAATTTTAATCGAAGGCAGGGTGCTAAGCCGTCACCGATAACCCGTCTACCAAAATTGAAGGGGTAGAGCAAGACCCATGCCAAGCAATATCGTTCCCTAAGGCAATCACCTGATTCAACGCCTCATACACATTGCCAGACACCAGGGTATCTTTGACCCGCCCGACAATTTTGCCCTTTTTGACGCGGTAGCCGAGGTCTACGCTAATGGCAAAATCGCCAGAAATACCACCAGAATCGCCTAAAAACTGATCCACAATCAGGCCGTCCTGCATTTCTTTGACCAGTGCTTCAAAACTGCGATCGCCAGGTAAGACCATAAGGTTAAATAACCCTGGACTCGGGTAGCGTTCTAGACCAGGCCGAAAGCCATTGCCTGTACTGCCGCATCCCAACTGCCGTCCGGTCGTGCGGTCGGTGTAAAAAAGCTGTAGTTCGCCCGCTCGAATAAACTCGATGGGTCGAGTTGAAATGCCTTCATCGTCAAAAGGGCAGCTAAAGGGGCCAATATGCGGATTTTGCAGCAGGGTCAGCAGCGGGGAAACTACAGGTTCGCCAAGGCAGTCATTCCAGGGCGAGGCGTTTTCAATGACCCGTTTACTGCTGAGAGCAGCTTCTACGGTCGTCCAGAGAAGGTCGGCGGCTTTTCCGGCAAACAGGACGGGCATTCTGCCCACGGGTGAGGCGCTGCGCGACTTTGCCCACCGCAGGCGCTGCACCATACTCTCTACAAACTCAGGAATGTCTAAAATTGCCGATCGCGTCTGCTCGGCTTCAACACACAAAAAGTCGTTTCCCCGAACCCATTCAGCCGATCCATAGACGGAGTTCATTTGGCTGGTGTATCGACAGGCTAACCCTTCTGAATTGAGTAGCGCTGTGGTTGTGGTTTCGGTATCTAGCTCTAAAACACACTGAAGGTCTTTAAATTCTTGGGTATGGATGGTAGACAGGGCAGTTTTGCCCCATTCAATGAGCTGCGGGACTTCCGCTGCTTGACCATACTGTCCATCCGCAATCTCGGGCGGGGTCGCGGTTAGCTCAATGTGTTCCGGTTCGTTGAGCTGGCTCAGGGCGATCGCAGTATCGACTAATCGTTTTGGCTCCATTTCACCATAGGTGACGGCTAAACCTGGGCGACCCTCTACCCACAGCCGCAGCGAAATGCCTTCAGAATCTCTCGTTTCAATCTGCTTAAGAACATTGGCCTCAAACAAAACGGGGCGATTAATAGAGCGCTCCGTAAAAACCTCTGCCGCCTCTGCCCCAGACTGGAGGGCAACATCAATGAGCCGCTCGGCAAACGATGAAGCATCGGATGATTGCATCATGGTTTGCCCCTAGTCTAGGTCGAGGGTCTGTAACAGCCAAAAGCCTGCAAACGATTCTTCTTTTGGCCCTGCCTGCACCGCCAAGAAATGCACCTGCTGTGATCGCTGCTTGGCCTGCTCAAAGTCCGTGGCCTCTTTTTGCAGATCTGCTTTGCCCAGGGGTGCCACCACCCAGCGATCGCTTAAGCCTGTTTCGAGCAGCAGACGTGGCGTGGGCTTTGCTTCATAAAACAGTGAGGCTACCTCGAGGCCAGACATCCAACCCGCTAAGGGGACTGCCCGCCGCGAAAAAATTACCAGTCCTGGCACGGCAACATCTGGGTCAAGCTTTAGCAGCTCAAGGGGAATGCCGTCACGAAAGGTGATATCCCACCCATTCATTTCGGCTAGATCTGCAAACTTGAGCGAGACAAAAGACCAGCCATCGCCCTTGAGGGCATCGGGAAGGGGCAATGCCGGAGCGGGTTCAAACTTAGGGGGCGGAGTCATGTTGGGCTGATACCCTGGATGCTCTGGGTAGGCAGTCTGCGATCGCTCACTCAACCACTGCACCATTGCATAGGCACGACGGCTTTGCTGCGCCGGAATGCCAATGCCTTCACAGGCTCGCGTCAAAATGGCGGTCATGGGTCGCCGAAAGAACCGGATTTTTTCGGGCTTCGCGACATCGCCGAGCTTAAACTGAGACTGCCAAAGGGCGATCGCCTCTCCTAACGCCGTCTGAAGCCAGCGTGCATTGGCCTCTGAGCCTGCACAATACCGCGCAAATTCAAAGGTGCGATCGGTATTACAAATTAAGACTTCCCACAGCTTCTTTCCCTGCTCATCCAAGATGGGGCGAGAATAGAAATCAATTTCCCAAACTTCTGTCATGTAGCCCTAACAACTCAAGAAACTTTGATCTGAAGAAGAGATGAGCATTGCTGCTGACGATCACTTCTTCAGCATACTGGTCTGGGTTGCGCCTAGGGCGCTAGGGTTCAAAAATATCAATTTAATGCGCAGATTTAATGGTCAGATTCAGCAAGGTGAATACCGTGGGCGATAAATTTTGTCACCCATACCTCAAGGTCTGGGTCTGGCAGCTCAGCTTGAATAGATGCCGCGATTTGCTGCGCCTCTTCTCTGGTAGCGGCAAGGGCAAAGACGGTTGGCCCAGACCCAGACATCATTGCACCGAGGGTTGATTGTTCTACCAGTTTCTCTCTCAACAGCCCCACCTGAGGGTGATGATTTAACACCACCTTTTCTAAGTCATTGTGGAGGGCTTGACCAATAGACGCGGCATCGTGATGGGAGATCGCCCCCAATAGCCCTACAGATGGTCCTGTTCGCCGCCGCTCTTCTTGGGCAGTAGGGTCATTGGCGTAGGTAGCGCCAAACTGCTGCCGATAGGTTTGATACGCCCAAGGCGTTGAAACCGAGAGCGTCTGATATTTTGCCAAAACCGCATACAGCCGATCAAGATCGGGCAGGGGTGAGAGTTCTTCACCGCGTCCGAGTGCCAATGCCGTGCCGCCAGAAACACAAAAGGGCATATCCGAACCTAACTTTGCCGCAAGAGTATGGAGTTCATCCTGGGCTAAACCCAGATTCCACATCAGGTCTAGCCCCACCAGAACCGCTGCGCCATCTGTAGAGCCACCCGCCAGTCCTGCACCAATCGGGATATTTTTTTGAATGGTAATCTCTACGCCCCCATGACCTGGAAAGCATTCCTGCATAAGCTTTGCAGCGCGGTAGGCGAGGTTAGTCTCACCCAGGGGCACTTGGGGGTGGGTGCAGTGGAGAAGAATGCGATCGCCACTTCCCAGATGCTTCAGCTCAATTTCATCAGCTAAGTCTACACTCTGCATTACCATCACCAGCTCATGAAACCCATCGGGGCGATCTCCGATAATTTCGAGCAGCAGATTAATTTTGGCAGGGGCAATAAGGCGATAGGAGCGCATAAAACTCTGAAATATTTTAGGATGCGGCAGCAGCAGCAGGCGTTAAAAGACGGCTTAACGCCACCCAATTCGCCACGCTTAACTCTTCCGCGCGGGCTTGGGGGTTAACGCTGATTCCCTCAAGTATGACCGTTAAGCGGTCTGGCTCCACGATGGATTTAAAATTATTGCGTAACATTTTGCGACGGCTTTGAAAGCCCAACCGTACCAAGGTCGAAAACCACTGAGGTTGCTCTACAGGGTCATGATACGGGCGAGGCCGCAGCCGAATCACCGCAGAATCGACTTTTGGGGGCGGAAAAAAGGCTTTCGCCACTACATCGCAAATCCAGTCACACTCTGCGAGGTATTGGCAGTGTACCGAGAGCGCACCATAGGCTCTAGAGCCAGGTTTAGACGTAATCCGCTGCGCGACTTCTTTTTGCACCAGCAGCACTAAGCTATCAAAGGCCGGATTGGTTGGCTTTGCGACGGTTCCAATCACTCGATCTAATATGGGGCCTGTGATGTTGTAGGGGATATTGGCAACCACTTTATTGGGATAGGATGCTGGCGAGATAAATTTGCCTAGCTCCATGTCTAAAATGTCGCCTTGGAGCAACAAAAACCGCTCATGCTTACCAAACCTTGCCACCAGCTTTGGGCACAGGTCGCGGTCAATCTCAACGGCGGTGACGGTGGCAGGGGTTTGCAGCAAAAATTCAGTCAGTGCGCCCATGCCAGGGCCAATTTCTAAAACGCGATCGCCCTCTTGTAAATCCGCCGCTTTTACAATAGAGTGCAGCGCTTTTTCACTGCGGAGCCAGTGCTGACCAAACTGTTTACGAGGATGAGACACGCGATCGCCTAGGTGGAGGGTTTTAGTGAGTCAATCTCGTATGATATCTTAGGTAAGCGCCTGGGGGCGTGGCGGAATGGTAGACGCTACGGACTTAAAATCCGTTGACCGTAAGGTCGTATGGGTTCAAGTCCCTTCGCCCCCATCTTTAAGCCCAAAACGGCTCTTTGATCTCAATCAAAGAGCCGTTTTGGCCAATTACACAGCGCACCATTTCACAAAAGCCTTCTACTTCTGACTGAGTGGTGACGTATTTAGGCTGGTGCTGAAGGTGATCGCCATATTTCAAAATATTTGCGACCCCCACAGAAACCGGAAAAATGCTGGGGTCAAACATGGCTTCATCATTGGGGCTATCGCCAATGGTTAAAACCTGCGCAGGATGAAGCGTCGGGAAGTGCTGCGATAACACCTGCTGGAGTCCCCACGCTTTATTTTGCAGCGACGGCTTGATGTGGCACTGGACGGTACTGTAAGTGAAGCTCCAGCCTAGGGCTTGGCACTGAAGGGAGATCGCCGCCAATTCTCCCTCACTGACGCCCTCCACATCAAACGTCCAGTCCGTTAGCCGAAACGCATTATCAGTCGATTCTTTAATAGAGCTGTTGCGTTATAAAACGACCTAAAACTCTTTGACAACCTATCTTTTCTTATTTCTTCTTCCTTGCCTCTCTAAGCTATGCAGCTTCTAA
>JAGVDA010000401.1 GCA_020058975.1 Thermosynechococcus sp. WC_1
AGCGCCCAGAAGTTCAGGGCGGCGGCGTTGGCGTGATGGGCTTTTGTATGGGAGGGCGCTATACATTTTTAGCCAATGCGGTGCAGGCCGCTCAGGTGAAAGCTGCCGTTAGTTTTTACGGCGGCGGAATTGCCGCAAACCCAGATCCCCTCGGTCGTGCAAACTTGCTCAGCCAGGTCGATAAGATGAGCGCCCCGATCATGCTCATGTATGGCGCAGAGGATAAATCGATCTCTGCCGAAGAGCATCAGCAGGTTGCGGCAGCGTTATCTAAGGCAAAAAAACGCTACGCCCTCAATGTGTTTCCTAAGGCGGGGCATGGTTTCTTTAGCGATCGCCGTGATAGCTACAACCCTGACGCATCCGCAGAAGCCTGGGCCATGACCCTCAGCTTTTTTGAGCGTCACCTCAAAGGCAAAAAATCAGCTAAATGACAGAGTAAACTGCCTAACCTGGCTCAGTCTCTTTACAAGTCCGAGAAAAATCCCCTACTCGGAGGGGTGCCCGTAGGGCGGGGTGGGTTAGTCAGTTGCGCCATGACTAACCCACCCCTGCCCCTTCCGAGAGGGGATTTATGAATCGGTTTATGGCAAAACTTTTACAGAAGGAAAACTTCAAGGCTTGTGTGTACACCGTAGCCCCTAGAGAGAAGACTGAACCATTTTTGTCTTGCAGCCGTCTAAACAATAAGAAGTCTCAAAGATAAGAGATTTAGCCACATGCTCATTGAGGTTCTGCCATTTCTGCTTCTGAAATAGTGCAAGAAACGACTGCCAATGCTTTTTCTAACCCCCTGTCTGATGTAGCGCTTATTAAAGCCTGTCAGTTAGGCGAGACAGATGCGTTTCGGGAGCTGTACCGACGGCACCAAAAGTCGGTACGCGCGATGCTTCAGCACTTGTGCGACCCCGCGATGCTAGAAGATCTGGTTCAAGAAGTGTTTATAAAAGCATGGAAGGGAATTCCTAAAATGCGTGGCTCGGCTCAGTTTTCAACCTGGCTGTACCGCATTGCGTGGAATGTTGGCGCAGACTATCGGCGTAGTATGGCGCAACAGCGCCAGCGCATTCAGCAGCAAGAAATAATGTATTCGGCAATGGACGGCTTCATCAATGCGCTACAGCAGATTCACCATCAAGATTTAGTCAGCCGAGGGCTACAGGAAATTAGCTCAGACCACGCCATTGTGATTATTCTCCATGACCTTCAGGATATTCCTCAGGCTGAAATCGCCGAAATATTGAAAATACCGATCGGCACTGTGAAATCTAGACTATTCAATGCTCGACAAACCCTTCGTCAATTCTTTCATCAAGAAGGCGTTTCGCTATGACTAAGACCCAAAACCACAGCTCAGATTCCCCTGAAGAGCCTAATGATAAAGATGCCAATTTGACTGCATTTTTACGGCAGTATGCGCCTCCAGTGCCTGAATCGGCTGACGATGCAGAGGATCGGCTGATGATGGAGATCGCTTCGCACCAAGAGTCCGCTGGGCACCAAGTACCCGCCCAAGGTAGCGCCACATCTCAACCTACCCGCAGAAATCGCTCCCTGAAAAAACAGATTGCAATGGTTGCAGGTTGTTCAGCTTTAGTGTACGGAATGTGGCAGCTATACCAAGTCATCATGCCACCCAATCATTCTGCTGGAGAACTGGCAGAACTTGAAAACTTTTGGTTCCAAAACTGGGATGGCGTTGCCAACGCAGAAGAAACTTATCCTTGGCTGACAAAAAGCGATTCTGGCTTAAATTCAGCGGCAGAACCATCGACACCAACCTATTTCGACACCTCACATCAAAGACAGGAATAATCTCATGCAGCTTTCTCGACTGACCACTTCTATGGTTTTAGGTGTTGCACTTGGCACTGTCGCAACGCTCACCATCCCTCATTTAATCAACTTTAAGCTCCCCGTCAGTGCCCAATCTTTCCCTAACGAAACCCCTTCAGCCGCTGAGCAGGCTGTACCGTCATCCAATGATGGTGAGCAGCGTCGAGAGGCTCGACCCAAAAGGATGGGGCAGATGTTTCAGCGCCTTAATTTAACGCCAGAGCAGATCCAAAAAATGCGATCGATTCGGCAACAGTATAAAGATTCCATTCGTGAGCAGCAGCGCAGCGTTAGAGAAGCCCGTCGAGCAATGCAGCAAAACTTCGGTAGTGCGAGTCCATCTTCGGCGGTTTTGTCTGAATTTCAAGCTGTGCAGCAAAAGCAGCAGTCTCTGAATCAACTGCGGTTTAAAAGTCTTTTGGCAATACGAGAGGTATTAACCCCTACGCAGCGACAGCAGCTTGCTGCACAGATGATGAGCCGTCAAGATAAGCTACAGCGCAAAAACCTTTTGAAAAAGGATGAATAATTTTTCGTTTTGCTGGCTTTATTTTGAGGTTAACTGAACCTTTTGCTTTGTCCTGAAGTCTAATGATTTAGTATTGGCAAGGTTCATTAATTCAATTTTGAACAATCTGTCAGGACTCATTAATTTTTTGTATTGACTAGGAGAATTAAGGATGATTTCTATCTTTCGTTTTGCGCTACCTGCGGTCTTTGCCGCAACACTGGTTTCTCCACTGGCAGCTCAGGCAAATCAGCATTTTCCTCGCACTATCAATCAGCGCCAAAGTCATCAGCAAACTCGTATTTTTAATGGAGTCAAAAATGGTCAGTTAAGCCAAAAAGAGTATCGCAATTTAGAACGGCGATCGCTCTCGATTGAACAACAGCAGAGAAGAGATATGCGAGATGGCGGTGGCCTTACCCTGCGGGAACGGTATCAACTGAACCAGCGACTGAATCGCGTCTCTAATTCGATTTACCGCGATCGCCACGACTAACTGATTCTGTAGGCAAGGGCGGGTTTAGCTGATATTGCATTAGAGAATATTAGATTTATCGGCAAAACCCGCCCCTACAAAACCTGGAGGTTATTTTATTTCCATTCCTAATCGGTTATCTGATAGATTCTGATCAGCTTATTTGCACATAACTGCTTGTGTCGTCGTAAAGTCTATGTCTATAAAGTCTTATGTTTCTATTATTGCAGTTGCGCTTACCTTTGGGCTGCAAACTTATAGTCAAGCAGCAATACCGTCAGACCCAAAGATATTGCATGCGATTAATCGTCTCAGCTTTGGCCTCCAGCCAGGGGATATTGAGCGAACCACAAATTTAGGAATAGAGCGCTATATTCAGCAGCAGCTTAATCCCAGTACTATCCCAGAATCACAGGCTCTTAATGCCGAAATTGCGCGATTAGAGACTGTGAATTTAAGCTCGCTACAGCTTTTTGAGCAAAACAAACTACCACGTTTAGGGAAAGGCCAAAAACCCACCCCAGAACAGCGTAAAGCCTATCAGGCAAAGCTCCGTCAAGTCTTGGAGCAGGCTATGCAGGCGCGGCTGCTGCGGGCAACTGAAAGTCCGCGTCAACTTCAAGAAGTGATGGTGGACTTTTGGTACAACCACTTCAACGTGTTTTCTCAAAAAGGTATCACTCGTCTTCTGGTGGGAGCCTATGAGAAAGAGGCGATCCGCCCTTATACGTTTGGTCGCTTCCGTGACTTAGTGGGGGCAACCGCGCGTCACCCTGCCATGCTGTTTTATTTAGACAACTGGCAAAATACAGCACCCAACAGCCCTGGCGTTCGCGGTAAAGCACAAGGACTTAACGAAAACTATGCCCGTGAGCTAATGGAGCTACATACCTTAGGCGTGAAGGGCGGCTATACCCAGAAAGATGTGGCTGCGCTGGCAAAGATTTTAACGGGCTGGACGTTTCGGCGCACGGAACAGAAAAACGTGGGTCAATACGGCTTTTATTTTGATGCCAAACGCCATGACTACAACGACAAAGTCTTTATGGGGCAGACCATCAAAGGCAGCGAGATTGCAGAAGGGGAGCAAGCCTTAGACATTTTGGCAAAGCATCCCGCAACGGCTCGTCGCATCAGCTATCAGCTATCGCAGTATTTTGTGGCAGATCAGCCGCCCCAAGCATTGGTAGAGCGTCTCTCCCAAACGTTTCTATCGACCGATGGCAATATTCGAGCAGTGCTTAATACGCTGTTTCGTAGCCCAGATTTTTGGGACAGCCGCGTTTACAATGCCAAGTTTAAAACGCCTTATCAGTATGCGGTGTCTTCATTGCGTGCTACGGGCACAGAGGTAACAAATTTTCGCCCAGTGGTTGGCTTTTTACGGCAGGCCGGAATGCCGCTTTATGGCTGTCTTGCGCCAGATGGGTATAAAAACACGCAAGAAAG
This sequence comes from Thermosynechococcus sp. WC_1, assembly GCA_020058975.1. GTDB lineage: Bacteria > Cyanobacteriota > Cyanobacteriia > Thermosynechococcales > Thermosynechococcaceae > JAAURS01. The sequence continues at coordinate 4,269 of JAGVDA010000401.1, forward strand.
CTGGCTGAATCCGGATGCGATGACGCGGCGCATTAGTTTTGCGACGGCACTCGCCAGCGGACGCTTACCTTTATTAGCCCCTCCTGCGGTTAGCCCTGCCCTGGAAGTGACGCAGCTTAGCAATACGCTGGGGAATTCGTTTTCGGTCAAAACGAAACAGGCGATCGCCGCCACCAGTTCCCCCTCCCTTCGAGCTGCACTCATACTGGGCAGTCCAGAATTTATGCGGCGATAGTTCTTACTGAAACTCTTCAGACTTAAACCGATGAATAGACGTTACTTTCTTCAGCAGGCTGGGTTTACGGCTTTCTCAGCACTTGCCACTATTGGCACCCACGGCTGGGCTGCCCAATCAGCAGCCCAAAGTTCATCCTCTGCGCCGAAACGACTGATCGTAATCTTTTTGCGCGGTGCTGTGGATGGCTTAAACGTCGTTGTGCCTTACCGTGAAGCAGCCTATTACGAAAAGCGACCTAGAATTGCGATTCCTCAACCCAATACAGTCGGTGGTGCGCTAGACCTAGACGGACAGTTTGGTCTGCACCCTGCCCTGGCACCTCTAATGCCGCTCTGGCAACAAAAAAGTTTAGCCTTTATTCATGCTTCGGGTACCCCTGACGCCACGCGATCGCATTTTGAAGCCCAAGACAACATGGAGCGAGGCACGCTCGGTCTTTCAGGCACTCAAGATGGCTGGATGAATCGGCTTTTGGGCGTAATGTCTGGTCGTAACCCTATTCAGGCGGTCAATGTGGGCAATACAACGCCCCGCATTTTAGCGGGTCGAGTACCCGTGGCGACCCTCGCACTGGGGAGAGGGGCAGCAAGACCTTTACCCATTGATCGACCTCAGATCGCCGCTGCGTTTGATAGTCTCTACAGCAGTAGTGATGCCGTCAGTCAGGCTTACAAAGAAGGGCGCTTGGCACGCAAAGCTATTTTGTCTAATTTAGATACTGAGACAAAAATGGCAAATAATGGTGCGCCGTTGCCCAATGGCTTTGCAGGCGATGCCCGACGGCTGGCTCAAATGATGGTAAAAGACACCCGAGTAAAGTTAGGGTTTATGGCGCTTGGGGGCTGGGACACCCATGTAAACCAAGGGGCAAGCCAAGGCCAACTGGCGCGTAATTTAGAGCAGTTGGGCAAAGGCTTGGCGGCGCTACAAACCACCCTGGGTTCGGTTTATAAAGACACCACTATTTTAGTCATGTCAGAATTTGGTCGAACAGCCCACGAAAACGGAGATGGTGGCACCGATCATGGGCATGGCAATGTGATGTGGCTGTTGGGGGGTGGCGTGCGCGGCGGCAAGGTTTATGGCGATTGGCCAGGGCTTGCTGCAAATCAGCTTCACGAAAAACGAGACTTGGCGATTACGACGGATTTTAGAGATGTTATTGCGGTTACGTTAGCGCGTCATCTCACGCTTTCTGATTCTAATCTCAGTCAAATTTTGCCGAGCTATCGTCCGCTCCAGCGCAATCTACCGCTTTATTCTTAGACATCTTGCGTCAATCCTAGCCCCCCAATTCTGGGGGGAAATAACCCTAGTTTTCGGCTTTCTCCCCCCAAAATTGGGGGGCGGGGGGCTAATGCAGGGTTGAATAGACTTAACCGAACAGTATTGTCCTAGCCCCCGCTTCTCCATGCAAGCGGTCTATTGAAGAATAGCTGAGCTGCTTTGAGCATTTGAGACAAATACATCTAAACAAACATCGTTAGAGTCTGTGACAACCCACGGATGGGTAATAAAAGTGGGTTGCGTCAAGCTTTCGTTTGGGGCGAGTTCAAAGTAGTATGTTCGTGCGCCTGAATAGTCAAGCCAGTAGACTTTGACGGGCACGGTCTTTTCATTCACAAAAACAATGGTGCTGGGTTCAGTGCCAGACTGCGATCGCAGGTTTGCTTCACCCCCACATCCTGAAGACGAAATGCTAGAAGGCTGAATGTTTTGTACCCGAGATGCAACCGTGCTGTTGACCTGCCGTACTTGAACATTGCTAACATCACTTTGAAAAAATAAATTGGCTTGCCCCTCCTCCACGCAGCTATAAAACCCACCATCCCCTGAAAGCATGCCGGAGCAGGTTGGCATATTTTGCATGTTCGTTGATAACGCATCAATAATTGGGTCACTTGCGACAGGACTCTTGCAAGGGTCAATCGTTCCATCCGCATCGGGGACTCGACCATATCGAGTTAGCATTCGCGGCTGTAGCCATCCACTTGTGCTAGGGCGAATGTCGTATACAATCGGGTCAAAATCTGCCGGCGTGGGTGGCGGGGCACCTGCATTCGGTTCCCCCGCTGGACAAATGGCTGGGACAGAACGAGTAGCGCGTTCAAGGTATAGCCCAAGGGTTCCGTAGTTTCCTAAGCTAGAAAGGTTAACCCCTGCACTGGTTACAACATCTGTTAGCGATACAGTGGTCGAAGTTGTTGTTAAGCTTGCTGATTTATTAGGGTCGCTTGTGGCGCTGGGTGGACTAGGGGACGCTCCACCCGGTGCCCCGCTATTAGCAGAGGGGGCTGATGTTGCATTGATAGAACGTGCCATGCGAATTTCATTGGTCATAAAGTCCAATGCTCTGTTGAGTTCGGTCTGCCGTGCCGATCTTGATTCAGCAGCCTGACTCATGGTCATCGCTGAAATTAGCCCTGACCAAGTAACTAAAATAACGACCACACTCAAAACCCCTGCAACCAAAAGCTCAATCAGGGTGAAACCCCGTTGAGTTTTGTTCTGTTGCAGTTGAGAGAACATCAACCAACGATGCCCTTTAGATTTTGAGTGTTGCTTCATTGCTGTTTCCAATCCAACGCTGAGCAAAGGCCAGTATCTGTAATCTCTTTAGGGTCTGTACTACCGGTATAAACACCAATTCGAGTCAGACCCAAATTGCTAGAAATAGCCACACATTTCTTTTTGACTTGGGGTTTTGACGCAATAAAGGCCACCACTTTTCCGGTCGGATCTACTGGAGTCGCAGGTGGTGTGACCGCACTCGATATCGCAAAGTCCGCACTGCCAAGGGGGCTGTACTGCACCACAACTGATCCAGATGATGAAGACGCTGCGGACTGAGCCGTTTGCAGATTAGAGGCGAGATCAACCGCATTTGATAATTCAGGACTGCCTGAAGTTAAGCAGTTTCCTGAAATCTTTTTGCTGCCCGAACCCCCTGCTGGGAAGTATTTTGCAATCAAGTCCTGGAGCCACTGCGGCAGCGGACTGGCGCTTGGGCTATTGCCCGTGGTTGGAACTTGCACAACGCAGACTTGATTAGTACGAATGGCTTGCCGTTGGGTATCTTGCAGCGCCATTCGTATTTCATTAATCGTTTGGTCAACTTTCATACTATCGAGCAGCGACGCAAAGCTTGGGGCTGCGACTGAGGCTAAAATGCCAACCAATGAAATCACGATCAGTGTTTCAATCAGGGTGAATCCCCGTTGAGGATGCCGTCGGTGTGGTCTGCGGGGGTGATAGCGGTGTGGTTTGGGCGATCGCCGTCGAATCTTCATGATCTCAACCTTAAAAAGAGGAATCGTTGCAGTATCTAATTCACCCGCAACCAGTTTTGAATCGTTCCATACCTGTAACGGACAGGCCAGTTGACGTAGTCAAGAACATCGGTCAGGCTTGATACATCATCGGGAACCGCAATACCAGAAGTTGCACCAGGGGTTACGAGGGAATCATATTCCGTGGTTCCACCACCAAAGTAGTTAGAAACATCGCGGTTGCTAGCAGCATTTTTAGAGCTAAAAATTTCTTCAACCCACACAACACCTTCAAAATTGGTATTTTGCCCCCCTGGACAACCCGAACCCGCAGTTAGAATTCTCAACTCATCTAATGGAATGTAAAGAAAAGCGTTTTGAATACAGGTTTTATCATAAAGATTCACCTGGCTGTCTCCCCGCATCATAATGCGCAGATCTCCCACCTTCGGCGGTTGTCCATCGGTGCGAATGTTGAGGATTTTTGCATTATTGCGTAGCGTAATCGCAAGATCGGGCTGATGCCCAGGATTCCCCTTATCGGTAACATCAATCTGCACAGGCCCCCCTGTCGTATCAACCGTGAGAATATCGTTATTGGCAAGATCAATTTTATCGACTTGATAGAGTGTTATAACCGTTCCCCCTACGCCATTAAGGGTCTGACTCGTTGTAATAAAGCCAAAATTTGTGCCAGTAATTCCGGCTGGTATATTAGGTATCAGTTGGCAGGCAAAAATTTTACCTGCCACCGTATCGCCACTAGCACCATCCTGGGTATTAGAAGAGTAGAGAGCATTTAAGTAGCTCGGTCGCGTCGAATCTCCTGAGTTAGAGTAACCCATCAAAGATGGGTCTGCCGAACTAGCAGGAGAATAGTAAATGTTGCCTTTGTTGCCCAGCACCTGACGCCCCCGAAGTGCAAGAATTCCAGGTGCCCCTCCCTGTTTAAGGAGTAGACCAGGAAAGTCGTCTAGAATCGGCTCAATAGAGAACGTAACCGAAACTAAAGAGACCTGCCCTTTAAAGTTCCCTTCTACTAACAAAGTTCCTAATTGCTTCTGTTTGTTGTAGCGATAGGCGCGAATGGTATAGGTTTCATTCGTGGAGATGGTTCCCGTTAGGGCAATATTGGGCGCACTCCAGCCGAGCTGCTGAAAACAAGATGACCCACTGGGGTTGTAGCCCGTCCATTCGTCCACAGCCGTCGCGGTTTCGTCTCCGTTTTTAGGGATACTGTCTACTCCCAGATAGTTTCTACCTGTTGCAGGGTTAATGGGGTCGTAGTTACGCACCAATAGCACACCATTATTAGGGTTGCTTAGTTGCAGCATTGCCCGTGCCACAGCACTATCGCCAACTAAAAGACTAGCGCCTGAGGTACGTCTCTGCACGGCATTGTTGCGATCATTTTGAGCCACCAAAATGCTGGTTCCCGCAAAGGAAATCATCACTAGGCCAAGGGCAATGGCAATAGGCAAAGCAAACCCAGCATTTTTAAGCGTGGTATTGAGCCGATACCTGCTGGGGATTGAGAGAATACCCTTGCCTAACATTGAGGGATATCAAGCAAGCAGAAAAAGACGCTCGAAACGCTGCTTGCTTCCTCATAAGATTTTTGTAAAATTGAATACCATAAAGCTGTAATGTCAGCAGCATCATTGACTGGCACCATCAAGCCCCCCTTCGTGTCTCTAGCATTATTGTGTCATCAAGATTTAGTTTCTACATTGATGAAAACACTTAACTTCGAGGGGGGCTGCGGGATTAAATTTATGATTTTTAGGATTGTGGATTAAATAAGAACCAGAGTTTTTAGAAGCGATACGGCTTTACACTCCCTCATCCCCTACCCCCTTCTCCCAGGGCGGGAGAAGGGGAACAAGATTCTTACTCCCCTCTCCCGCCTTGGGAGAGGGGCTGGGGGAGAGGGTC
>JAGVDA010000553.1 GCA_020058975.1 Thermosynechococcus sp. WC_1
CTCTAAACAGCTTTGCAATCCCAAAATCTAGAACCTTTGCAACTTCGCCCAAGCCCGGGTCTGAAATGACAAATACATTACTGGGCTTCACATCTCGATGAACAATTTTACAGACAGCGCCATCAATTTTGATGCCTTCGTGAGCGCACTGTAAACCTAAGCACATGTGACGGGCTAGTCGCATAAACCGATCAACCGTCAGCGTCGCTGGCAAAATTAGGTCGCTTAGATTCTTTCCTTCCATGTATTCCATTACATAGAAAGGGGCTTCATTACGATGCACACCATAGTCCAAGACGCGCACAATGTGTATGCTGCGCTGCCCTAGCTGTGCGCCTGTACGCGCCTCATCCGCAAATCTCTGCTTCATTTTTGAGTTAAGCAAAGTTTGCGACAAAAACTTGACCGCTACGGTCACGCTACCTAAAAGCTGATCTTCAGCACGGTAGACCCTTCCCATAGAACCCTGCCCGATCATTTCGATCAGGCGGTAGCGGTTGATTAAAATCTGCCCAATGTTAGGATCGGTGTGTTCATCCATACATAAATATATTTTGGCTTAACCTAAGGTCACTAGGCAACTACAGATTCTTGTTTCTACTACATTTGTTGTACCCAATCACTCTTTATGAGTAAACGTGTTGCGTTTGTTATGTTGTTCATTTAGTCCGAAGACTTAGACAGAGCAGTCTTGAGAAAGAAATATAGATGTCGAAACTCTTGCGTAATAGGGTTTCTGGCGTTTTTCTCGCGGATAAAAGACGCTAATTCAATCATGTCTGTTTTTAGAGTAAATGTCAGAGAATTCTGACGACTTCAATAGTTTAACTCTGTCTTAGTAGTATGCCCAAGGTTTTAGAATTTCTGATAGAAAAAAGAAAAAGGCACCCTACCGCAAGATATCTTGAGCTTGTATCGCCTCAGACTATTGATCTTTTATCAAAATATTGCTGTTGCACTATAACTTCATTTCACAGAGTCTGTATTTTTGACTCGGAAACAATGCAGTTATCGCGTATTATGCAAATGGTAGGCTTTCTTTGGTTTTATATCTTGGGTAACGGTTAAGTGTAGGAGTTTTTAGAGGTAATAAATCAAAAGTTATAGATTAGTATTCTACGGTGGGAATAAGCATAAAGCTATTTCCGCAAGTTCTCCTGACTAAAACCTCCATAACCGAAACCCTAAATACTGCTTATGAAGTTCCAAGATATCTATCACTTCTTTCAAGATCCGCCCCCTATTTATCTTAGTAAAGAGGTTGCCGTTTGCTATATAGTGGCGATTTTGTTAGAGCATGGGGACTCTTACGGCACGGCTTTAATTCAGCGAATTGAGCAAGATCATTCCCTATATCGCCTATCCGATACAGTGCTTTATGGTGCGCTTCAGTTCCTTGAGGATGAAAAGGTTATTGATGGCTACTGGCAAAAGGTAGAGGGTCGAGGCCGCCCCCGAAGGATGTATCAGGTTAGAGCCAGTAAACTAGATCTGGCAAGGAAGCTGGGTCGTCTTTGGCAAGGATATACGGTACAGTCTGATCAGCCGGAGAGTCAGCGACAGTCTAGCTAAACACTAAATTAAAACGGTGTGTGATTGAAATTTTAACTAGTTTTCTATTTGTAATTCAAATTTAATATATATTAAACTCTAAAACCAATCACATCCTTACTCAAGTGGGGGATGTGATTGGTTTTGGAACTTATGTAGAGATTTTAGATGCTTCTACAATATTGAAGAATTTTAGAGTTTATCTGCTGAACGATTTGTTTTTCTTTGATTGTAAAGACTGTAGCTTGTTTTAACAACGCCTTTGTCAAGAGGCTGACCAATTTCTCGCTCTAGCTCAATAATTTTGCGGTATAAGTATTCAATGGTTTGCTTTTTGACCCAGCCACGCTCAACAATGATGTCGCCAAATCGCATGCCTGTTGAATATTGGTCGTTGAGGGCAACCTCGACTTGAGAAGTTGTTAGTAATCCTGCATCTATAAGATAGCTTCCTAGTCGTTTGTCCGCAGGATCGTAAGAAATCATGAGTGCCGACCTTACATTGAATCAATATAAACGTAACGATGGAATCTTCACCTTTACTTCAGTGAAGAGCATAATAAAAATCTTTCAGTTTACGCTTAGTCTAGCGAGTGTTTGAGTGGTAAACGCTCTCAACAACATAAGCCTAGGCTCAAAGTAAGGCACACTTTTTTATCTATACCCATTTCTGCTGACTAAACGATCATCTGGGCATACTTGTTCTATATGTTCGTGCAAACAAGGCGTACAATAAGTTCCGAAACACCTCTTCAGTGCGCAGCGTTTGACGACGATATGACCCACGCAATAGATATCGGTACTTTAGTGCGCTGGATGGCGGGCGACTTCAGTAATCAGGCTCAAGCCATTGATAATCCGCCCTTCTTTGCTCATATTCGGGTCTGTATGCGTCCGTTGCCGACAGAATTTCTGCCTGGAGTAAGCCTTTTTTTAGAGCAGGCTTATGACTTTGCGCTCAGTCAACCTTATCGTCTACGGGTGCTAGAATTTTTGCCCCTAGGCGACAAAATCTTACTTCATAACCATTCCTTAAAGGAGGGAGAACGTTTTTTTGGCGCTGCGCGTAACCCACAACAGCTTCAAGACATTCACCCCAGCGACATTGTAGAGATGCCAGGGTGCAGCATGGATGTGGAATGGACAGGCCATAGTTTCATCGGACGGATTCAGGGAAAAGGCTGTAAGGTCAACTGGAAAGGTCAAGACACCTACTTAGATAACGAATTTGAGATTAGTGAAGATCAACTTCTAAGTCTAGATCGCGGGCGAGATCCGGTGACTGATGAGCGTATCTGGGGTTCAATTGCAGGGCCGTTTCAGTTTAGTCGGCGCACTAGTTTTGCCGATGAAGTCTTGATCTAAAAATCTGCCTTTGACCAGGATGTCAACTGACCCTAATCCTGGTACTTTGATTAGAAGGCTGTTATGCCTACAGAAAACACCTAACAAAAGTGGCATACATGAAAGTCCTCGTAATTGGCGGTGATGGCTACTGCGGTTGGGCAACGGCACTATACTTATCGAACCGAGGCTATGACGTTGGTATTTTAGATAGCCTGGTGCGGCGACATTGGGATAACACACTCTGCATTGACACCCTTACGCCCATTGCCCCGATTCAGCAGCGAATTCAGCGCTGGAAAGACCTGACGGGTAAGGCGATTGATCTGTTTGTTGGCGACATCACGGACTACTCATTTTTGAGCGGTGTAATGCATCAATTTAAGCCGCAGTCTGTGGTGCATTTTGGAGAACAGCGTTCGGCTCCGTTCTCGATGATTGATCGGGAACATGCGGTTCTTACTCAGACTAATAATGTAGTGGGTACCCTTAACCTGCTCTATAGCCTTCACCAAGATTTTCCAGATTGTCACCTTGTTAAGCTCGGCACGATGGGTGAGTACGGTACGCCCAACATTGATATTGAAGAAGGCTATATCACCATTGAGCACAATGGTCGTAAAGATACGCTGCCTTACCCCAAGCAGCCTGGTTCTTTCTACCACCTCAGTAAAGTCCACGATAGCCACAATATTAGCTTTGCCTGTAAAACTTGGGGACTTAGAGCCACTGATCTCAACCAAGGGGTTGTGTATGGTGTTTTGACTGAAGAGACAGGTATGGATGAGCTGCTCATTAATCGCTTAGATTACGATGGTGTTTTTGGCACTGCGCTCAATCGCTTTTGTATTCAGGCAGCAATCGAGCATCCTTTGACGGTTTATGGTTCCGGTGGCCAAACCCGCAGTTTCTTAGATATTCGAGACACGGTGCGCTGTGTAGAGTTGGCGATCGCCACTCCAGCCGCTCCAGGAGAATTCCGTGTCTTCAACCAGTTCACCGAAATGTTTAGCGTAGGTGACTTGGCTCAAATGGTTAAGAAAGCGGGTTCTGCCCTTGGTGTTAACGTAGAGATTGACCATATTGATAATCCTCGCGTCGAAAAAGAAGAGCATTACTTCAACGCAAAAAATACTAACCTGCTTGATTTAGGCCTACAGCCCCACTATTTATCTGATTCGCTGATTGACTCCCTGCTAAATTTCGCGATTAAGTACAAGCACCGCGTTGATAAAGAACAGATTTTGCCAAAAGTGTCTTGGCGGTAATCGTTAAGTCTAAGTGAGCAGCCTAAATGGGCTGCTCATCTTGTTTAAGCCGTCTTTTGTTGTCAACCCTCGACTTTATGCGGATTGCCCTTTTTACCGAAACCTTCTTACCCAAAATTGACGGTATCGTAACGCGACTCTGTCAAACCATTACTCATCTCCAAAGTGAGGGGCATCAGGTTTTGGTGGTTTGTCCTGAAGGTGCGCCTTCAGAATACAAGGGGGCACAAGTGCATGGGGTCTCTGGGTTTCCGTTGCCGCTCTACCCAGAGCTAAAAATGGCTTTGCCGCGCCCCTCTATTACTTATGCACTAGATCGTTTTAAGCCAGATTTAGTGCATGTTGCTAATCCGGCTGTGTTGGGGTTATCAGGTATTTTTTATGGCAAGTGGCGCAATGTGCCCCTTGTTGCTTCGTACCATACTCATCTGCCGCAGTACCTGCATTACTACGGGTTGGGGATGCTAGAAGGGTTATTGTGGGAACTTCTTAAGCTGGGGCATAACCAGGCACACCTAAACCTTTGCACCTCCTCAGTGATGGTTGAAGAACTGGCATCTCACGATATTCAGCGGTTGGCTCTCTGGCAGCGTGGTGTAGATATTGAGACTTTTCAGCCCAGCCGTGCAACGGCGACCATGCGAGATCGCTTAACTCAGGGTCATCCTGAAGATCCGCTGCTGCTCTATGTAGGACGGCTCTCGGCAGAAAAAGCAATCCATGAAATTAAGCCAGTTCTAGAGGCCATTCCTAACGCCCACTTGGCTTTAGTGGGGGATGGCCCTCATCGAAAAGAACTAGAGCAGCTTTTTGCAGGAACCAATACTTATTTTGCGGGCTATATGGGTGGCATTACCTTAGGCGATGCGTTTGCCAGTGCCGATGCCTTTGTGTTTCCTTCACGGACTGAAACCTTAGGGCTGGTGCTGTTAGAAGCAATGGCGGCGGGCTGTCCGGTCGTTGCAGCAGCCTCAGGCGGTATCCCAGATATTGTGCAGGATGGCGTCAATGGCTATTTATTTGACCCGCGCGATGAAAGAGGGGCGATCGCCGCAACGCAGCATCTCCTCAGTCAACCAGAAGAGCGAGAAACATTGCGTCGTAACGCCCGTGCCGAAGCAGAACGCTGGAGTTGGTCGTCAGCGACAAAGCAGCTAGAGCAGTATTACCAAAGCGTTTTGGCGCAAGCTAAGTTATCTGCTCCTTTACCCCATACCTACTGGTCTAGTGATTCTTCTAGCCAATAAAAGGCTGACTGTAAACAATCTGCAAAGGAGTGATCGCAGTCATAGGCATTCGTGGTTGACTGCTGCTACAACAGAGCTGATGAAGGTTGTCGTGCCTGTGTAAGCACTTTGCTACAGTTAGCTTAAATTTGCTAGAGGTTGATTGGTGCCTTATGAAGTTCGCCTACAAAGTTGGAAGCACTAGCGCTGGAGTGATGATTTGCGCTATTTTCTGGCAGCCGATCGCTTTTGCCAAAAGCGTGGCTGAAATTGGTCAGATTGCCAAAAGCGCCACGGTTTTAATTCAAGGCTCAGATACAGGTTCAGGGGTTTTCATTCGTCAAGATGGCTCAACTTACACCATCTTGACCGCTCGTCACGTTATTGATGCTCCTGGCGCCTATGAGGTTGTGACGAATACGGGCAAACGCTATCCCATCAGCCCTCAGACGATTCAAACGCTGCCCGGGCTTGATTTAGCCCTGATCAAATTTAATAGTTCTGAAAAATATAGCGTTGCAACTTTAGGCAACTCCAGTTCTCTTCAAGAAGGCGTGACCGTCTATGTGACGGGGTTCCCAGGTCAAGGCTCTACCATTAATGCTCTAACCTACAACTTCACAGAGGGGCAGCTCACAGCGCTTTCGAGTAAGCCCCAAACGGGTGGTTACTCTTTGGTCTATACCAATAAAACCCTCCCAGGCATGAGCGGGGGCCCTGTTTTTGACCAAGAAGCCCGACTGGTTGGCATTCACGGTGCAGCAGATGGTCAATCCCAAACCCTTGAAAAGCTAAACGCCAGAGTTTTTATGAAAACAGGGTTTAACTTGGGTATTCCCATTAATACCTTTTTAGCTGCATCCGGTACTAAAGGGCCGCAAGGACAGATCGCCCTAGCCACTCCTAACACACCAGAAGGCAGCAGCAGCGCAAACATCACGCTGCAAAGCTCACCACGCAAGCCTGCCTCTAGCGCTACTTCGGTTCGTCCCACGGCGATCGCCTCCGCTAATATCCAAGACTCCGGCAGCAGCGACTACTTCTTAGCCGCAATGAATCAGTATCTTCAGGGTGAGTTACCCTCAGCGTTAAGCTCAGCGAATCGGGCAATTCAAATTAACCCTCGATTTGCAGCGGCCTATTCTCTGCGTGGCAGCATCCGCTATATTTCCCAAGACTATCGGGGTGCCCTGGCAGATTTTAGTCAGGCTGTTCAGTTTAATGCTCGCCTCGCCTCTGCTTATCTGGGGCGCGGGCTTTCGCAATCGGCGCTGAGTAATCCTCAAGGGGCGATCGCCGACTATACCCAAGCCATTGAGATTAGTCCTGATTCAACTGCCTATTACAACAGAGGCGTACTTCAGCTTAATCTTGGCAACCAGCCCACCGCCCTCACCGATCTCCAGAAATCAGCAGACCTCGCCTTAGCCGAAGGCAGTCAATCCGATTATGACCGCGCAATGGATGCCCTCAAGATCGCTAGCAAAGATTGTCAGCAATCTATTCGTACATTGTGCGATCGCTAAATCTGCGCTCAGTTATTTATCAAGCCGTCTCATGAAAACATCGTGTCGCCTTGACTCTAAGCTTGGGAACCTCCATTCATCCCAAAAGTCAAAAGACTTGATTCGCTCTCGGCAATCGTCTAGTGTTTATCCAGCTTTAATCCGTCATTTAATCTAGAGACAAGTAAATTCCATGATGAAGCGTCAGTCATTTGCCCTTTCAGGACTTGCCATCATTTTGGCTGGTGCCATCATTTCTCCTGTCTTAATGGCACCCGTGCTTGCGGATGCACCAGGCGTTGAAACCCTACGACCTAAAGAAAAACGACGCATTGCAGTCCTGGATTTTGATTTCTCTAGCCTAAGTGATACAAGCTTTCTATCTGGTGTCTATGCAGGTAATGCCGCGTCCAAAGGCGTGAGTAACCTCCTAACCAATGAACTGTTTAAGACAGGGCAGTTTATTGTCATCGAACGGAGTCGGATTGATGCCGTCCTCGCAGAACAAAATCTAGGTAACTCAGGCCGAGTAGAACCTACAACGGCAGCACAAATCGGACGGATTTTAGGTGTAGATGCAGTCTTAATTGGCTCTGTCACAAAGTTCAGCGTAGAAGGCGAATCCAGATCTGTGGGTGGATTCTTCGGTATTGGCGGGAATCAAACGAAAAAGACCGCCACGGTGCAGATCGCTGCACGGTTGATTAGCACAGCCACCGCCGAAATTTTAGCCGTTGGAGAAGGTGCGGGAGAGTCGCGCAAAAGTGATTCAGGCGGCTCTATCTTTGGTATCTCAACCAGTTCTAACTCCAGCAGTGATGAACGCCTGCTAGGAGATGCCGCAGGACAGGCCGTTACTCAGCTCGCGTCCCAGATTAACTCAGCAGCGCCTAAACTATCGTCCCTACGCCCTATTGCGCCAACCGTAGATGCTTTAGTTGCCGATATCACGGGCAGTCAGGTGGTCATCAATAAAGGTGGACGTGATGGGTTTCGTCCCGGCATGGTTCTCTCCGTTGAGCGCGTGACCAAAACGGTCAAAGACCCATCCACAGGAAAAGTCTTACGCGTTGTCTCACAGCCCATTGGCCGCATTCAGCTTGTTGAAGTAGACCCTGGCTCGTCCGTTGGCAAAGTAATTGCGGGTAAAAGTGGCAGCATTCGGGTGGGCGATCGCGCCAAATCCGCTGAGTAAAGCCTTTGTTTTTCACATAAAAAGGGCTTGTAGTCATTGCTACAAGCCCTTTTTATGTCTTTTCGATTATCAATCCCGAAAATTCTTTTATCCAACCCATTGACATCCTCTTTCTCCCCTGATACATTAGTAAAGCGCTCGAGAGACGAAGTCACTCGAACCGCCCAGAACCTAGACAAATCAATAGTTTGA
>JAGVDA010000073.1 GCA_020058975.1 Thermosynechococcus sp. WC_1
ACTTAAGCTCACAGTCTGATTTGATTCGGTATCGAACCCTCCAAACTTGCCACCCAATGCCCCAAGAGCCTTCTCTAGCTTCTTGCCTAGCGCAAGATCTCCTGAATCTCCCTCTTTTACTCGAATAAAGTTTTCGCGGCCTAAATACTTGTCAAAAAGCGTATGAATTGCAATTGTTTGAGCGCCCTTTTCTGATTCATTTTTGATCGCTCGATCATAGTCTTTGTATGACTCAAACATTTCAGGATAAACAGGAGTAGCGTTAAACCCTTTCTTGTTAAGTATCCTTGCTAATTCTTCGGCAAATGGCGTTGTGAAATTTCGCTCGCGCCGCTCTGCTCCATAAACATTGTCTCCTGACTGATCTCGTAGTCTTCGCCCTGGAGGGAGATGGTCAAGAGGGAATATGAACGATGGCTTGTTGGCGTTGCCACCGGATCTACTTGGAACCGAAGTATTGCTCAAAAGCAGTTGAAGCGCCTTGTTTGCAACATCGGTAGATCTTGACTCTTCCAAGAAAACATTAGCGTTTGAATTCCCTCTGTAGGGGTCGCTTTGCCTTCTGCTAGGGACTAAATACTGCCCTCTAAAATCGGTCGCACCTTGTAAGAATTGTTGAGTTGATTTAACTACAGCCGGATTGCTTAAGTTCTTGAGCAATGCGTTTATTTCTGCCATCGAGCCAGGGCCAAGTCTAGCAGCAGCTTCCTGAATTGAATTTACAGGTGTCTTCCCTAGATTAGGCTCATATTGAACGGTCTTTATAGATTGATTTCCTGCAAAAACAACATCTGTCAAATTTTTGCCGTACTTACCTGACGCAAGCCGATTGAAGATCGAAACTGCAACATCCGTTTGATTTTGGAGTCCTGCCGATTCTTGTAATGCTGTTAAGGCAAGATTTGCTTTGTCTCTTTCTGATATCCCAGATATCCCAGGGCTAGCCACTCCTCCCAACTCACCTGTTAAGGCTTTGTCTAGCCCGTATTGACTTTGAGTAATTTGGTTGGCAAAGTTCTTTTCCCCTAAAAGAACGTCTCTGATTTTCTTGTCGGACAGTTCCCCGTTAATGCCATTTTGAACTGCATCATTACTGATCTCAAATAGCTTCTGAATCCAGTTTGAAATGCCATCAACAATCTGAGTGGCACCTTCTGACGCCAATCCTGAGATTCTAGATTTAATATCATTCTGGAACTTAAGCGCTTTTAGCTCCCCAGCCGTTTTCTTCATCTCATTTCTGAGATCATCCACGGCATCCTGTACCGCCCTACGCTGGTTATCGATGCTCAGTTGCAATTCTCTATTTTGTTGAGCAGTCGAATTATTGAAGTCGATCGCCGCCTGAGCTGCATTGTCTTGCGCTGCTTTTGCGCTGCGCTGTGCTTCAGTAAGCGTTACTTCAGCTTGAATGACATCGTTTTGCGCTTTCTCTGCGATCGCCTTTTGCTCCAGTATTTTCTGAAGCGAACCTTTGATTTTGTCGCTAACCGACGAACCTTTGATCTTCTCTACAGTCTCTGGCGTGATGGTTTCAAAGTTTTGATCATACTGCTTGAGAATAATATTGAGATTATCAAGGTCAGATTTATCAACGTCTGACGTGATTTTGTTAAGGTCTTTGAGATTATCTTTGAGCCTAGCTAACTCTTTGGCTGCATCGTCTACGGCACGGTTGGCGTTATCTACGGCAATTTGGCGATCGCCAGCAGCCCCAAGCGGAGCGCCTGAGATGCTTCTAAGCTGCTGCTGTAACGAAGATCTCCGGTTTGCTTCAGCAACCTGAGCCGTTTTAATTGCGGCTTTGTCTAACTGGAAGTTGATTTTTTCATAGTTTTTCGCACCGGAAGCAATGTCGTTATTGAGCTTGACTTGCTCTGCCCTCCAGTTGGCTAGCAAGGACTCAATAGCAGGTAGTTCGTTTTGCTTAATGCCGTAGAGCGGATTTGATTTGTCAAGGTTGACGATGCCATTTCGGTATTTCTCTAGGCTGGCAACCGTTCCATCAATGGCAGTCTTTCTCTTGCCAATATCTGCATAGTTTGTGTTGTACTGAGATTGCAGCGCCGCGACCTTCTCCTGCTGCTTCTTGATGACTTCAGGATCCGCGCTGCCAAGCGTGAACGCACTCAGCTCAGCCGATGCTTTCTTGATCTCTTTGTCTAGATTTCGGATAGCAGGAAAGTCTGAGGCTTTGCGAAGTTTGTCTAGTTCTGCCTGGGTTTCGATGAGTCCTTTTTTGTAGTTAGCGATCGTCTTGGCACCTTCGGTTACGGCGGTATCCTGAGTAATCTGATCGCCATAGCCGTAAGCTGAAATCCCCTTGGCTAGCAACGTCCCTGACGGAGAGATTAGATTGCCTACAGTATCGCTCAGGTTCCACAGTCCTTCTTTTTTTGCCTTTCCAAGCTTAATAAAAACCTCGTCAATCGAATCCTTAATTGAACTAACCCAATTCCGAGTTCCTGATGCAACTTCGGTTTCCTTCCGTAGATCCGCAAATGCTTTCCGCGTATTCTCTAGAGACTTATTGAGGGTCTGAAGATCCTCCCCAGCAGTGTTAATTTCCTCAAGCTTTTTAGCAAGAAGAATACCCCCCGCAATCAACGCGATAGGCCAAGCAACTCGAACGACAGCAAGTAAGCTTGTCTTAAATACATTGAGCGCAGCCGTCCCCTTTGCCCAAGATATTGATAAGGCTTCATTTAAGGCAATCTGGCCTTGGACAGTGGCAGAGAGAAGACCAAATGCGGCATTTAATGGGCCAAATACT
>JAGVDA010000120.1 GCA_020058975.1 Thermosynechococcus sp. WC_1
GAATGGCTGGTGTTTTTACAGGCCGCAATGACAGTGGTGGGCAATATTACCCTTTGCGGTGCCGCCTGGTGGATTTGGAAAACTGCACGGCAGTCTTCGGTCTAAATAACCCTGTACGGGAATTTAAAGAAGTTTCCTCAGGATGCATCATGATTTCATCAAATAGATATCGAGTTCCGAGTATTGAGAGAATAGACCATCTACACTGGCAAGTCTTGCCTCATACGCCAGGGCTGTTGCAATAATCAACCGATCAAACGGATCTTTATGGATAGGCGATAATTCAACGGCATGGCAAGCAATGTCAGGCGTTAAAGCAAACAATTCGATTCCTGCGGGTTCCAACGCATCTTGAAACCATTGGCTAGCAGTACACGGTAACTCAAGTCGTCCACGCTGTTGTGCCAGAACAATTTCGTAACAAGATATTACTGAAACGCCAACATGTTCTGCCGTTTCGATGATGTCTCGCCAATCTGATGGAAATCGATCAAACTCCTGAGTCATCAGCCAGAACCAAATATGAGTGTCCAGCACAATCACTTGAAACATTCCCAATCCTTTTCTTCCACAATCGGACTCACAATATCGCCAAAGGTTTTACCCTTGCCTGAGATAGACGTAGGCGGCGATCGCCGTTTAAGCTGAGGAGCGGCATTTTCTTCTAAACCCTCCTCTAGAACAGTTACAATCACACGGGCAGTGACAAGTTGCGGCTGTTCTGCCAACCACTTAATGTGACCATTCTCAATCACCGCTTCGTAGCTTTTTAGCATGGCAACTTGTCTCCCACTTTATGTAGATTGATGAGCGTAGGTTTGACCGATGACAAAAGAAACGCTGTTTGCCCTCTCCTTATTTCCGTACTTAGGGTTTTTGTGGTTTCTCACCAAGTCTGGGCAGACCCCTCGGTTGGCACTGTGGGGATTTTACATGCTGCTGGTCTTTGTCGCCGTTACCATTCCGGCAGGAGCCTATACGCAATTTGTGCTCAAGGAATCCCTCGCCAACGTTGACCCGATTCACGGGGGCGCAGAGTTTTTTTTAACCCTGTCTAACATTTTGGTTGTTTTAGGATTCCGGCAAGCCATTCAGGAGCAGAAAGCATTGAAAGAACCTCCGCAGCAAAATTAAAGTGCGTTGTCTTTTGCGCCATGCTCGATCGCATAGACTCTAAACCGATCCATATCAGCCTGAAGCGTGGATTCCACCACCTGACCTAAAAACAGACCATCCATCCAGCGCAGCACCATTGGCACCTTATAGCCCACCGTGAGTCTCACAATGCTGCCCTCTTCCTTGCGATCGTAAAAGCGAATGGCTCCCTTATTCGGTAGACCATCCACAGACTCCCACTGAATAATCTGATTGGGAATTGCCTTGAGAATGCGCGAAAGCCAGGTAAATTCAAAACTGCCGCTGGCGAGTTTCCAGCGTGAAAGTTCCGGCTGATCGTCTAAGACCTTAACCGACTCAATCCACTTCATCCAGTTGGGCATCTGCTCAAGATCTGACCAGAGCTGCCACACTGCATCCACAGAAACCGGAAGCTCCACCTGAGCGCTATGTTCTAGCCAATCAGCCATTGTTCAATCGCTCCAAAGGTTAAGTGGCTAAAGCAGGGGCTGTCGCTGATGCCGCCTGGGTTAAAACTTCAGCCTGTGCCAAGATAGCGCGGGCTGCCCGTCGTCCAGAAAGGGTTGCGCCCTCCATGCTGTCAATATAGTCTTGCTGGGTATAGCTGCCCGCCACAAAGAAATTACTCACGGGCGTTTTTTGGTCAGGTCGATAAGGATCCATTCCTGGAGCCTCTTGATACAAAGACTGCGCCAGCTTCACCACACTATACCAGGTCATATTTAGCTCCCGTGACGAGGGAAACAGCTCATGGAGTTGATGAAGGGCATGCTGGGCGATCGCCTCATTGCTCATCTTAATAAACGGATCGCCAGGCGTCAGCACTAGCTGGATGAGTGACCCTTGCCCTTCTCGGTAATAGTCTTTGGGGCTGGCTAAGGCCAAATCTGCAAAGCAGGAAAAATCTGCATCAGAGCTATAGAGCAGGTTATCTAAACCCGCCGCGTGGTCAAGCTGCTGGCGCTCTTTTGCATCTTGCAGTTCCGTCACCCAGCCGTCAAACCGAAGCTGCACCGTCGCTACCGGCACTGCCTTAAGCTTGTAAATATTGTCAAATTCCGACCACTGCCGCCATGCTTGGGGTAACAGCTTTTGAATTCCAGGCACATCACAGGCCGCCACATAGGCATCCGCCGTCACCGTTTCTTCAAGGTCGCCCTTGGCAATTCGTAAACCTGTCACGCGGGTATACTCACCCTCGCCCTCAAAGACAACCTCGCGGGTTTGTCTGCGAGTATGGACTTTTCCTCCCCTGGCCTCAATGTAGTCCACCAGTGGCTTGATGAGGTATTCGGCCGGAGAACCTGCCAGTAAATTGAGTTTAGATGCTTCTGTTTTAGTGGCAAACATCAGAAAAATGGTGAGCATACACCGCGCTGAAATATTTTCAGTGTCGATAAAGCCCAACGCCAGGGCGATCGGATCCCAAAGTTTACGGAGGCTTTGGTTATTACCACCATGGGATCTAAACCAGTCAGCAAAACTCATTCTGTCCAAAGATCGAACCCATTTCATGGCAACGTCATAGCTGACCAAGCCTGGAACAACCGGACTCGTCCCCAACGCCAATGCATTCTGAATTTTGTCTAGCCAAGAAAGCTGATTGGTTGTAAAAAACGCCTTAAGTCCGTTAAATGGCGCGCCGAGTGCAAACCGAAAATCAAGCTGTCCTAGCTTACCGCCACGATTGACAAAGGTATGGGTGTGAGACTTGGGCAGTAAATTCTCAAAAGAACCCACCTTTCGCATGAGTTCAAACAAATTGGCATAGTTAAAGAAAAAGACGTGCAGCCCCATCTCAATATGGTTGCCATCAGGGTCGATCCAGC
>JAGVDA010000239.1 GCA_020058975.1 Thermosynechococcus sp. WC_1
GATATCCGTGTAGAGTTTAGTAGGGAACGAGTCTCTCGGGAGTTTCCTGATGAGACCTCTGATCAGGCATATCGTGCGGGAGAGAAAGCTTTAGCCAAGGCAGTCAATTTCTTGCAGAATGAGGCTGGAGTTCCACATTTCAGTTTTCTTGCCTATCGATATCTTCTTGTTGTCCTAACGCGCTTCTTTGCTCACTATCCCCAACCTGATCCACGTAATATTGAGTTATTAAGACGCTGGTTTTGGCGTGCCGCAATTATTGGGCCAGAGGCATTCAGCACTTGGACAAACGCTAGTCGACTACTATGTGCAAAAATCACTCCAAATGATGAAGTGAAGTCCATTCAATCTCTATTAGAAACTGTTTCGGAATATGCTCCTAAATCACTGAATTTTCATAGCTTTATAAGTACTTCAGCAAGTACCCGTATACTTCTCTGTGCCATGTGGTCTCGACAGCCCAGATCATTTCTAACAGGAGATCCTTATCTTCAGGATGATCTAGGGAAAGCTCTCGAAGGGAAACGAACAGCGAAGGACATAGTGGCTACAATCCTCCGTGAAAGTCCGAGTGGGGGGAAAAAAACTATGGCAAATAGATTCATCTTTTTGAGAGAAGACTCTTTTTTGGGAGAAGACTCTGTCGAATACGCAAGAGAAATCTTTCAGCATCAACCTCTAACAATGTTGGATTCGTCTTGGATCGAGCTATTGGACTCACATATTATTGACGCTGATATAAGAACCTCTTTAATTAAAGAAAATAGTGCTCATTTCCTGGAACTTCGGGAATTTCGCTTAAGAAAATTTACAGAAGATTTTCTCAATTCTATGGTTGGGAAATCATTTGAGGACACACCTCCACTATCTTCATTGATTCTTGATGAAGACGATGAAGAGAATCTAGATGGAGAGGATCTAGTTGATGGTCGCAATTGAACGGCATTATGGGGTGTGGCTGCATGAGCAACGCGTCGGAAGCATTACGCTAAGCGAAGGGATCATTCGCTTTCAGTTAGACGAAAGCTACATTCATGATGCAAATCGAGCTGTTCTGGGTCTTATATTTGAAGATGATCGGTCTGCCATTCATCGTTCACAAGTCCGCTTGCCTCCATGGTTCTCAAACCTTTTGCCAGAAGGTCGTCTTCGCGAATGGATAGCCCAAGCAAGGGGTGTGAGTGAGAATCGAGAACTGGATCTATTGATCAAAGTCGGTCACGATCTCCCAGGAGCCGTTCGGGTTGCCGAAGCTGAAATTGGACAAACAAAATTTGAGACCAATAGGCGTGAAATAGCGGCAGAGACAGAAAGTGATCGTGATTCAAAAGATATATGGCGCTTCTCACTCGCTGGGGTCGCACTCAAATTTTCAATGCTTCGTTCGGGCGAACGATTTACATCGCCAGGCATAGGAGAAGGGGGTGATTGGATTGTTAAGCTTCCAGATCAGAACTATAAGAATGTACCTCTCAATGAATTTTCAATGATGGAGCTTGCACGTAAGGTCGGAATAAATGTTCCTGAAGTACGTCTTGTTCACCGAGATCAACTAACGGGTGTACCCGATAATCTATGGACTGATTCAGAAGATATGGCTTATGCAATTCGGCGTTTTGACCGAACACCCTCAAGAGGCTTGGTACACATTGAGGACTTTGCACAGGTAAGAGGATTTTATCCTCGTGATAAGTATAAAGGGACTTTTGAGACACTTGCCGCCCTGATTTATCGTCAATATGATGAGAAATCACTGCTTGAGTTTTCAAGAAGATTGGCATTTAACTATGTTATTGGCAATGGCGATGCACACTTGAAGAACTGGTCATTACTATATGCAGATCCGCGTCGTCCAGTTCTTTCTCCAGCCTATGATTTGGTAGCAACCGCTATTTACAGACCAACAGGTAGACCTGAGGATCTTGGCTTAAAATTTGCTAAATCAAGAAGGTTCGAGTCGGTTACACTTGATAGTTTTGAACGACTAGAAAGAAAGGTAAATGCTACTGGCGTTGGGCTGCGAGATGCCGCATACGAGGTAATTCATAAAACTTTATCATCTTGGGCGGAAGTAGAAGAGGTACTAAAAGATTCACCTTGGCTACAGCATTCAATCAACGAAGGAATCTTAGCACGTGCTTCGGCAATCCTGGCTGCCCCAAAAGAGTAGAAGATATGCCGCAAATTATTCTAAAATTGCGCTCTTATTCAGAGAAATGAGCTTCTTAAACGCATCATTGTCTAACTCCGTAAGCCAAGATTCATCAGAACCAACAATGGAGCCTGCCAGCTTCTTCTTATCCTCAATCATCTCATCAATGCGCTCTTCCAGAGTGCCGATCGCCACAAACTTGTGGACAAACACATTCTTCTTTTGTCCAATGCGGAACGCGCGGTCGGTCGCCTGATTTTCCACCGCAGGGTTCCACCAGCGATCGAAGTGGAACACATGATTCGCCTTGGTGAGCGTAATGCCTACACCGCCAGCCTTCAGAGACAAAATAAACACCGATGGCTCCGTTTCTGGGTCTTGGAACTCCGTAATCATGGCCTCGCGCTTATTGCGATTGGTGCCGCCGTGGAGATAGTAAGTGTTGTAGCGACAGGTATGCCGTAGGTATTTTTCCAACGCATCGCCCAGGTCTGTAAATTGGGTAAAGATCAGCAGACTTTCGCCTTCTGCCATCACTTCCGCCACCATTTCGCTGAGGCGGCTGAGCTTGTGCGATCGCACGGGTGTAAAGTCGCTCTCGTCCTGCAAAAACTGACGGGGATGGTTGCAAATTTGCTTCAGCTTCAGCAGCGTCGCCAAAATCAAACCCTTGCGCTGAATGCCATCTGTTTCATCTATGTCACTCGTAACGTCCTTAACCACGGCCTCATAAAGAGACGCTTGTTCTTTGGTGAGGTTGCAGTAGAGCTTTTGCTCCACCTTATCAGGCAGGTCTTTGATAATAGATTGGTCGGTCTTCACCCGCCGCAGAATAAAGGGTTCCACCAGCTTTTTGAGGGTTTGCGATCGCATTCGATCATTGTTCTTCTGAATGGGTAATTCAAAACTCTTGCGGAACTGCGCTTCTTTGCCCAAATAACCAGGATTCAGGAAGTTGAAAATTGACCATAGGTCTAACAGCCGATTCTCGACGGGGGTTCCCGTCAGGGCAAGGCGATGGGGCGCAGAAAGCTTCAGAATGGCTTTGGTCTGCTCTGCCTTGGGGTTTTTAATATTTTGAGCTTCGTCTAAGACCAATCGGTGCCAGTCTACGCTCTCAATCAGTTTCAGATCTTTACGAATCAGCGTGAAGGACGTGATGATGACGTTATTCTGCTGCGCCATCGCCTGAAATTCAGTCACATCCTTAGCGCGTTCGGTACCGTGGTGAACAATAGAGCGCAGATGAGGCGCAAACTTTTCGATTTCCTTACGCCAGTTCCCCACCACAGAAGTGGGCGCAATCAGCAGGGTGGGCTTTAGCGGGGTGGTTGCCTGCTCCTGTTCTTGCACTAACCGAGCGATCACCTGGACGGTTTTGCCTAAGCCCATGTCATCTGCTAAGCAGCCATTCAGTCCTAGTTGCTCTAGGTAAGACAGCCAAGAGACACCGCGTTTTTGGTATTCCCGTAAGGTGCCTTGGAGTAGGGGAGGGTCTGCGATCGCCTCCAGTCTACTCTTGTCATGCAATTTATCCAGCATTTCGGCTAGCGATTGGGCGCGGTCAAACCCTACCTCTAGGTCTTCGCCTCCTTCAGCGGTCATCCGCATAAAGTCAATCAGGGTTAGTTCAGGGTTATCGATCTGCTGCTTTTTCCAGAACTCCAGCATCTGCTGCATTTTGTCCTGGTCGAGATGCATCCACTGCCCTCTAAACTTGACCAAAGGCGACTTGGCCTCGACCAGTTCCATCCATTCTTTCTCTGTGACCTGTTCGCCGCCAATGGCGAGGTCGTACTGATACTCCACGAGGTTGTCGTAGCTAAAGTAGCTTTTTGCCTTATCTTTCGCCGTAGAACGTGATTTGCCTTTTGCCCGTAAACGAACCTTCGCCCGTTGATGGCCTTTGGGTGTCCACCAGGCTGGAATTATCACTTTATATCCAGCACTTTCTAGCACCCAGGCAGAATCTTGCAGAAACTCAAACGCCCCTGCTAAATCCATAAAAATGCTGACAGGCTGGTCGGTTTCTAGCCCCTGCCAGAGTTTGGGATAGATCCGCGCGGCGTAGCCCAGGTTCAGCAGCAGATTTTGCTCAAAACTATCGCCCAACTGTTTTTGTAGATCTTTCTGTTGCTTTGGCTTAGATGACCAATACTCTGTTAAAGGGATCCGTAGAGAGGGATCCTGACGAGGAGCCACCAGAAACTGAAGTTCCCAGTCGTAGTCTGGCTGACTCGGTTCGCAAAGCTGAAAGCACAGGTAAAACGGGATGGCGGTTTGGGTATGGCTAATGCGATCGCGCCAGGTTTTCCACTGCTGATACAGTTCTAACTCTGTATTTCTGACCAGCGGTCGATCATC
>JAGVDA010000076.1 GCA_020058975.1 Thermosynechococcus sp. WC_1
GTTTGACTGGGGGGTGTTTTAGTCTTAGGAAGGGGTTTAGAAATAGGCTGCACGACGGCTGGAGTGGTCTTTAAATCTGGCTTTGGGACGCTAGGCAAAGGTGCTGCACTCGCAAGCATCGGCATTAGCAAAATGGCGGTAAGGTTACACCCCAGAAGCGATCGCGTTATCGAATGTTGTCTTACTTGCATCAGCCTGACCAAAGGTAATAACTTCCAATAAAATTGTATTAGATTTTAAAAAAATCTTCTTTTTTTATTAAAAATCAAAGTTTTTCTAGATTTCAATTCGATTTCAAAGTCTGAGAACTTTGATGCTTAACGCTTTTTAGCAGATTTATTTATTTTCTTCTTCAAAGATGCTTTCGTGTTTCTCTGGCGATCGCAGACCCTAAAGAATCTTGACAGAGCGGTGTTTTAGAGAAAAAATGAGGTGCCCGTTAGCCCAGTTTGAGAAGGATTCCGGTAAGATAGAGGCTGTCATTTCTTGGCAGTACAGCCGCCGTCATGCACAGCTCTTGTAGTTATGAGAGTAGAATGTCAGTTTTTTGGGTCAGTTTTTGAAGTCTAGCTCTGAAACAATGCAGCAGAAGACGATTAAGAAGATTAAGGGAACTTCATTGTGGTAGCAAGTCCTCCTCAAGTAAAAACAGATTTGGTGTCGGGCAGACGCCTGTACTGGATTTTATCCAGTGGTTTGTTTATTAATGCGTTAATTTCAGATGTTGTAGGCGATCGCCTCAGTCAGCCGCTGCAAAGCTTTACGCTGCCCTTTGGGATCACGATGGGGTTAGTCAGCGCTTTGGGGTATTGGGCAGTACCTTGGCTGCGACAGCTCAAGGCGGGTCAGGTGATTCGCGAAGATGGACCCCAAAGCCATCTCAAAAAAGCCGGAACCCCAACGATGGGCGGCATCTTTTTTGTGCCTGTGGCGCTGCTGCTGAGTGTGGTCTGGGCTTGGATAACGGGCACTCAGGCGATTGAGGTGACGGCGGCGGCGTTGTTGACGATGGCACTGGGCTTTGTCGGTTGGTTAGATGACTGGCAGGTGCTTCGCAAGAAGTCTAACAAGGGTTTATCTGCGAA
The DNA here is from genome assembly GCA_020058975.1 of Thermosynechococcus sp. WC_1. Taxonomy (GTDB): domain Bacteria; phylum Cyanobacteriota; class Cyanobacteriia; order Thermosynechococcales; family Thermosynechococcaceae; genus JAAURS01. The sequence continues at coordinate 1,086 of JAGVDA010000076.1, forward strand.
GGTGCGTTTGTTAATCGAGTTTGGGGCGGGCAGCATTTTTGCCCTTTGGCTTTTGTTGACCAAGCCCAGTATTTCTACCCTAATGCTCCCTTTTGGTGTGGCACTGCCCATTGGGGTTCTCTTTTTGGGTTTGGCTATTTTTGTGGTGGCAGCAGAAAGTAATGCTGTTAATTTAACCGACGGGATGGATGGGTTGGCAGCGGGGACTACGGCGATCGCCTTGTTTGGCTTAGGCCAAATTATTGCGCCTGATTACCCGGGGCTAATGCTGTTTTGTGCCTGTATGAGCGGTAGCTGTATTGGTTTTTTAACTCACAACCATAACCCCGCAAAGGTTTTTATGGGCGATACGGGTTCTCTGGCGCTTGGGGGCGCACTGGCGGCGGTGGGTTTAATCAGCAACTCGCTGTGGGCTTTGTTGGTTGTGAGCGGCCTATTTTTAGTAGAGTCTTTGTCTGTGATTGCCCAAGTCACTTACTATAAGTCAACGAAAGGCTCTGATGGAGTTGGTAAGCGGTTATTTAAGATGGCTCCCATTCATCACCACTTTGAGCAGACGGGATGGTCAGAATCTCGTGTGGTTGCAACATTTTATGCGGTGGTAATAGCGCTGGCGCTGCTGGCGCTAAATCTGAGCCAGTTTGCGTAGAGTTTAAGACTTTGTAAAAATCTAGATGTTCGCGCAGTTTAGCCTACCTGTGACAAATGCTCAGGATTGGAGCTGCGCTCCTCTGTCATTTCAGTGAATTATGCAGGAAGGAATGCGATCGCATGGTTAATGGGCATACTGATAAGGCGACTCGCCTTTTAATCAGAAACGTGTATGGTCAGTGAAGCAACGCAGTCTTATCTAGAATCTGTCTATAAATTGGGTTGGAAGCTTGATGAATCGGTGCAGCAGACCCTTGATGATATCTGTACAGCAACGAATTGGGATAACCCCACTTCTGGGCAGGACTGGAATAATGTGGGCGTTGCAGCGCTGATTCAGGCACAAGATTGCGACGATCTGTCTCTAAAAATGTCTTTGGTGGAGTTAGCTCAGGATGCATTTAGCGAAGGGGAAGCAGATTCGACCCTTTGTAAAGCCCATAAAGCTTTATTAAATGTGTTGGTAGGTCAGTTTTATCCAGCCCGTCAACAGGCATTTACAGCACTATTGCAGCTTCAAATTGCCTTGGAAAGGGATGCTGTTGAAGTACCGCTCGGGTTAATTTATGTACCGACGGGGTGGTTTGGTCGCGCGGTAGATCAGGCGCGGGTCATGGAGTTATTGTATGTATCTTCTAAAAATGGGTTGGAGCAGGCATATCAGTATTGGAACCATATTTTTGTACGCTCTGCCCAGGTTTTTTACAATGCAATGGGGTTACACACGCTATCCACTGCGGCGCATGTAAACCCTAATCTACCTGTGCTGCAACTGAAGCAGGGAATTGCTTGCCGAATGGCAGGGCAGTTTGAAGGGTTTATTTATCTCCACAATGCTCTACGCTTGGCTCCTGGCAATTTGACGGTGCTACAGAGTTTATTCATTGCCTATCTAGATATCAATGAAACTAATGCTGCTCACCACTATTGGCAGTTGGCGGCAGATCAATCCGTAGGACATCTAGATAATCTTGATAGCGCATGGACTCAAGTATCACCCGATCAGGATTTTACCTACATCCCTTTTGACCAAGGGGTGAAATTGGCAGTACAGCCCAGTCTCAACAGTATTGTAACCAGCGTTTTACTGGGAGAAGGGGATTGGTTTGAGAGTGAGATGGAGTTTTGGCGCAGTTGGCTAAAGCCTGGAATGACTGTGATTGATGTAGGTGCCAATGCTGGGGTCTATACCTTCAGCGCTGCAACGCGGGTAGGGTCTGGCGGCAAGGTGATTGCGATCGAGCCTTTCCCAGCTTGTGTAGGCTATTTAGAAGAAACCTGCCGCGTCAATCAATTTGACTGGGTGAAAGTTTATGGGGCAGCGGCTAGCGATCGCACAGGAAATCTACGCCTTTCTCTGCACGGGGCAAGTGAACTGAACGAGGTGATTGCGGAGGATGTGGAAGTTAAGCCAGGACAATCAGTTGAGGTAGAGTGTTTAACGCTGGATAGTCTGATTGGTACTGAGCAACTTACGACGGTTGATTTTTTGAAGCTGGATGCCGAAGGCCATGAGATCAATGTTTTGCGGGGCGCTCGGCAACTACTCGCAGAATTCTGTCCTGTTGTTTTGTACGAAAATATTGCAGGCTCTCAAGGGAGTAATGTAGAGGTTGCCCAGTTTTTGATAGAGCATGGCTATCAGCTTAATGTCTACCAGCCTTACCTACAGCAGCTTACTGTGCTGAACTCTTTGAATGAGTTAGGGGGGCAGCTTAACATTGTGGCAACGCCAAGATCTTTATGATATCAATCCTATTGCAAGAGGGTGAAACCGTTGAAGACGGATTCAATTTTTTATCGAATTTTTCAGACTGCTCCTGGAATTTTCTTTGAGCTACTGGGGGAGTCTGCTGAACTGGGGCAGAACTATGTGTTTCGCTCGGTTGAGGTGAAGCAACTTGCTTTTCGGCTTGATGGGGTATTTTTACCGCAACCGGATGCACCTGATCAAACTGTTTGGTTTGTTGAGGTGCAGTTCCAGAAAGATTCTTTCTTCTACCATCGTTTTTTTGCAGAGATTTTTCTCTTTTTTGACCAGTATCCTCAAACAGTTGACTGGAAAGCGGTTGTGTTATTTGCTAAACGCTCTGTTGAACCATGCCAGACTCAGCTTTTTCGCACACTGCTGGACAGTAAACAAGTTCAGCGTGTTTATCTAGAAGATTTACAGGATATTTCTACAGATTCGTTGGGCGTAGGTTTGCTTCAGTTAATTGGAGCTACGCCAGAGACGGCTGGGGTACAGGCGCAAGCGCTGGTAAAACAAGCACGTTGCCAAGTTCAACCGCAGGCAACCTTGCAAAGAATTATAGAATTGATTGAGACGGTGATGGTCTATAAGTTTCCTACATTGAGTCGAGAGGACATTGAGCAAATGTTTAGCTTAAGTGAACTAAAGCAAACTCGTGTTTATCAAGAGGCACTTGAAGAAGGGCGGCAGGAAGGACGGCAGGAGGCACTTGAAGAAGGACGGCAGGAGGGACGACGAAACGAGGCTTTGGCGATTATGTTGAGGCTGTTGAGTCGAAGGTTGGGTTCTCTTGACCCTATGCTTGAGGAACAAATTCAAGAATTATCTTTAGCGCAGTTGGAGGCGTTGGGAGATGGGTTATTAGAGTTTACCAATGTTTCGGATTTACAGGATTGGCTACAAAATTAAATGAAAACAAATACATAGTGTGAATTTTTATTGCCAACAAGCCCAATTAAAGCGATAGAGCTAGAACGCTATCATTTGAATACTTCCCAAGAAGAAAATACTATGGCAATTTTTCTAAAGAGTCTAAAAGAACACGGATTATTGGACTCTATACAGATGACGGTAGGTATTGTTGGCTCTCGTAAAATTAATCCAGAAGATCAGTATGGAGAAAAAGATTGGCAAATTTTTGCACCAAATCTCACAATTTATGGTTTTGATGCAGACTCAGATGCCTGTGATGCTGCAAATGAACAACTAGAGGAGAGAGGAATCAATTGGGCTGAAAAACATATCCCACTGGCTTTAGGCAAAGCATCAGAAGAACGAACACTCTATGTCACTCATGCACCGATGTGCAGTTCACTGTATGAGCCAAACGAGGACTTGTTAGCCCGATTTGGAGGGCTGCAAGAACTAGCAGGTTTAGACTTTTCAATTTCAATTGAAACAACGACTCTAGACCAATATTGTGAATCAGAAAATATTAAAAATATTGACTTTTTACAGATTGATGTACAGGGTGCTGATCTAGATGTATTAAAAGGGGCTGCAAGTATTCTCTCGAGAAGTGTATTAGGTGTACAAATTGAGGTTGAATTTTCTCCTCTTTACAGTGAGCAGCCTTTGTTTCGAGACATAGACTATTATTTGGATAAATATGATTTTTCCTTATTTGATCTTCTATTAACTCGACAAACAAGAGCACGATCTCCAATTCGTTCGCAGCTAAGAGAAGGTCAATTGCTATGGGGAGACGCAATTTACCTACGCGACTTAATCAACAAAAAGAGTTTATCAAGCATAGAGAATCCAGAGAGAATTCTTAAGCTAGCTTGTTTGGCTGATGTACTACAATTTCCAGATTACTCATTAGAAATATTGGAGTATCTGACGCTAAATTATGGTCAGGACAGGAGATTTAATTTTGCTCCAATCATTTTAGAAAGTCTTGAGAAATTTCCTGAGCTAAAAGAAAGAGGGATAGACAACTTGCCCATCATTATAAATACTAGTAAATTTCTTTAATAATATCTAGATATTTTTTGATGCTTGAATAACGATATGAAAATAATTTTTATCTCCTTTAAAAAAGGTCGGATTAAAAAATGCTTAATCTGGCGATAGAATACCCTATAGTTCTTATAGAGATGTTTCCAAAGATTTCTAGAGTGTTGATGCACCTATAAAAATGCACAATAAATTATAAGACTGAAATTTTTCTCTGGAAATAAAACGGGACTTTTAAAACATGAATAACACCATTCTAAATCTTCAATGGGATCACGAAATTATTGATTTATTAGACAAAGATAATATCAGTGAAATCATAAATTTATATGAAGCAAAGGTGGATTCTCATTTTTGCAGCTTAACAGACTATTTTTATCTTGGTCTAGCATACTTGATGAATGGTCAAGAAGATATAGCACAACTAACTTGGTTGGGTTCAATATCTGAGGTAGAAAATAGTAATATTTCAGAAGCTGATCCTACTGAAATTCTTGTGAACATTTTAAATGTAGAAGCTGATCGACTGCTTGGAAAAAATAGTATTCGAATGAGCTGGACTATTCGTCGTCATATCAAAGAGATTAATCCTTATGATGTAATCAACTTAATTGATTTGATTATTCTCTCTGACAAGCTAGATATTCTCACTATAGAATTACTAAAAGAGTGGGATATTTTTGAGATTCTAAAAGCAAAGAGAGACGACATCGTAGTAGATTTCAAAAAAATTGAGTCA
>JAGVDA010000028.1 GCA_020058975.1 Thermosynechococcus sp. WC_1
AGAATCTCAATGGTTTCATCCACAGAGGGTTCGCCCACGGTCACAGGCTGGAAGCGGCGCTCTAGTGCCGCATCGCGCTCGATGTGCTTGCGGTACTCATCTAAGGTGGTTGCACCAATACATTGAAGTTCGCCCCGTGCTAGGGCAGGTTTGAGAATATTAGCAGCGTCGATCGCCCCTTCTGCGGCACCCGCTCCAATTAGGGTATGAACTTCGTCAATCACCAAAATCACGTTGGATGCCTGACGGATTTCATCCATGATCTTCTTGAGGCGTTCTTCAAACTCACCTCGGTATTTGGTTCCTGCCACCAGCAGCCCAATATCGAGGGTCATCACTCGCTTATCTTCGAGGATATCGGGGATATCGCCCGTGGCAATGCGCTGGGCCAAACCTTCGGCGATCGCCGTTTTACCTACCCCTGGTTCCCCAATGAGTACAGGGTTATTTTTGGTGCGACGACCCAAGATCTGAATTACGCGCTCAATTTCTTTTTGTCGGCCGACCACAGGATCTAGCTTGCCGTCCGCCGCCATCTGGGTCAGGTTAGAGCCAAACTCATCTAGGGTTGGAGTCTTGGTGCGTCCACCGCCACCGCCACCGCCGCCCGCGGATACCTCAGCCGTTTCACCCAGCATCCGAATGACTTGGGTTCGCACTTTAGAAAGATCTACACCCAGATTTTCTAAAACCCTAGCGGCAACGCCTTCTCCTTCACGGATTAAGCCTAACAGCAGATGCTCTGTGCCAATGTAGTTGTGACCAAGCTGACGCGCTTCCTCAAGAGATAGCTCCAGCACACGCTTTGCCCTTGGCGTAAAGGGAATTTCGACGGCAACAAAGCCCGAACCCCGACCAATAATTTTTTCAACTTCAATGCGTGCATCTTTGAGGTTGACGCCCATTGACTTCAGCACTTTTGCCGCAACGCCAGTGCCTTCGCCAATCAGACCCAATAAAATTTGCTCTGTCCCTACAAAGTTGTGCCCCAAGCGGCGAGCCTCTTCTTGGGCCAGCATGATAACTTTGATAGCTTTTTCTGTGAAGCGTTCAAACATGGCCTTTATCTCACTACCTGCTGGTAAACCCGATTTTAACACAGAGAAAAATATTCAAATGAGCCTGTCCCTAGGGGTTTAGGTGCTTAATGTGGCGTTCTCAATCTCCCAAAGTGGGAAGCTTGATGAAGCGAAACATTAACAACAGCTTAATAACTCATTGTAGATGTACTTGAACGAGAAAGGGGAGATTGATAGCGCAGATGAAGCACGGGTTTTACCCTTTCTCTGCCGTGATACTACTACAATCCCCTCAGATATATTGCCAACGGGACTGAGCTACAACCCAATCCGCCTCTATCTGTTCGCCAAACTCAGGCAGATGTAGCCCTGATCGCCACATGACCAGCGCATCTTCACCATTATCTGCGTAGTACTTGGGGCGCTTGCCCACGGACGTAAAGCCTAGCTTTGTGTAGAGGGCGATCGCCGCTTCATTTGATGCCCTAACTTCCAACGTGGCGTACTTCATGCCGCGATGGCGCGCTAAGTCCAGCAGCTTCAGTAGCATTCCAAAGCCAAAGCCCTGTCTTCGATAGCGAGGATGCACCGCCATCAATATGATGTGTGCCTCATCCAAGATTGTCCAGGCACACCCTACCGCCAACAGCGGCGGATGCTCAAGCTGCGGCACGGCCCATAACCCCAATAAATCGCTGCTCGCTCGACTCAGCTCTTCTTGGTAAGACTGAAGACTCCAAAAACCGCCCAGAACCATCTGATCCAGTTCCACTGCCGCACTTAAAAGTGATTCAGGAAGTGGCTGAAGCACGAATGACATGATTTTGCCTAAAAATAGCGTTTGACAAAAAAAGAAGCAATGCATCCAGAACCGTCAAATTGTACACTGGGGTATTGAGGTTCAGTGCCTGTACGCGCCGATTGAAGGCGAGTGAAAACAGCCCACAACTTTTTGATATCCTTAGCAGCCCAGTCCTCATCGTTAGCTTAATTCAGCCCTATGGTCGCGGTTCAAAATCCAGAGCGTCTTTTAAGTGGTGCAGACTTCTTGGGTCTGCACCAATCTTCAGCAGCAGCCCCCTCCCCCAACCAGCAGCTACTGCCTCTCAGCGCCCATGTCAATGGAGACAGCCTTGAGGTGGGGGGATGCAGCGTCCCCGATTTAGTAGAACAGTTCGGTTCACCGCTCTATATCCTCGATGAAGCGACCCTTAGAACGGCGGCTCAGCAGTATCGTCAAGGACTAAGTCAGCATTATGCCGGCGTTTCTCAGGTGCTGTATGCCTCTAAAGCCTGGAGCTGCGTGGCAGTTTGTGCCGTAGTGAATAGCGAAGGGCTGGGGCTAGACGTGGTTTCTGGCGGTGAGCTATACACCGGAATCCAGGCAGGCGTTTTGCCTCAAGATATTTATCTGCACGGCAACAACAAGTCAGTTGAAGAGCTAAAGTACGCCGTTGAGACGGGCGTAACGGTGATTGCCGATAACTGGCTAGAGCTAGAAAACTTAGTTCAAATCGCGCAAGCTCACGAAGGGCAGTCCCTTCGGGTCATGCTGCGAATTACCCCAGGGATTGAGTGCCATACCCATGAATATATTAGAACGGGCCACTTAGACAGCAAGTTTGGCTTTGACCCCAATCAGCTTGCTGAAGTTTTTCAATTTGCCCAGCAGCATCCTGAAATTCAGTGGGTGGGGCTACATGCCCATATTGGCTCCCAAATTTTTGAGCTACAGCCCCATCAAGATCTCACGGGAGTCATTGTGGATTTACTTGTGGAGGCTCAGACATTAGGGCTACCCATGACGGAACTAAATGTGGGCGGCGGCTTAGGTATTCGGTACACAGAGTCTGACGACCCCCCCAGCATTGACGACTGGTGCAAGGTAATTGGGACGGGTGTTGCAGCCGCCTGCGCCGCGCGATCTCTCCCGCTGCCTAAGCTGCTGTGCGAACCAGGGCGATCGCTCATCGGAACCGCCTGCATCACGGCCTATCGGGTTGGCAGCAAGAAAACCGTTCCGGGCATCCGCACGTATATCTCTATAGACGGCGGCATGTCAGACAACCCTAGGCCCATCACCTACCAGTCTGAGTATCGTGCCGTGGTTGCCAACCGAATGCGGGATAATGCGACAGAATCGGTCACAGTTGCCGGAAAACACTGCGAATCCGGTGATATTCTCT
>JAGVDA010000143.1 GCA_020058975.1 Thermosynechococcus sp. WC_1
CACGCTTAAAACCATTGGCGCATTTTGGCGTTGGAGCCATTGCTTAATTTTGCGCGAAGAAAACGGTCGCTGCGTCACGCGATAGAGCAGCACACTGCTAACACACCCCATCAACACTGCGACCAAGAGCGGGGCATTCCAGTGCCAAAAGGCGATCGCCCCCAGTAGCGTCAGCAGTGGAGGAACTGCGCTACCGTAAAGAGAATGGCGATCGCCATTGACAGCCTGCTGCATCCACGTTGCCAAAACCTCTCGCCAAACCGAAGCCTTTGCCAACAGCAGTAAGTCGCCCCCTAGCCAATGCTTAAGCTGAGTTGTGACTGGAGATGCCTTCATCACGGCGCTGAATTTCCCTTTAGAAAATGCTTTTATAGACTTTTATAGTGTAGTGGACAGTTACAAGCAGAAGGAACACCTGTAACCACAGTTCAGAAATTTATAATCAAAACAGCGCAATCTTACAGAATCTATGACCACTTCCTCTGAATCGCCTACATCTTCGGTTCAAGACCTTGATATTTCGTCCTTTGGTGCAGAAGAGGGCGAGCTTATGCCTTCTCCTATTGACCCAGATGATTTGGTCGATGATGTTGAGATGTCTTTGTTTGACCACCTCGAAGAGCTGCGTCAACGAATTTTCTACGGGCTATTGGCTGCTTTGGGTGGGGTGGTGCTGTGCTTCTGGAAGGTCAATTTAATTGTTAGCCTTTTAGAGAAGCCTGCCCAGGGCGCTAAATTTTTGCAGCTTGCGCCAGGAGAATATTTCTTTGTCTCGATTAAAGTCGCTGGATACAGCGGGTTATTGGTTGCCAGTCCGTTTATTTTGTTTCAAATTATCGGCTTTGTGTTGCCTGGTCTTACCCGCAAAGAGCGCCGCTTTTTAGGCCCCATTGTGTTTGGCTCTTCTATTTTATTTGTCCTTGGTCTAGGGTTTGCTTACGTTGCGCTCATTCCAGCCGCCCTCAACTTCTTCATTCAGTATGGTGGCGATGTCGTTGAGCAACTTTGGTCTATTGACCGCTATTTTGAGTTTGTGCTGCTGCTGCTGTTCAGCACAGGGCTTGCATTTCAGATTCCGGTCATTCAGATTTTGTTGGGGCTGATTGGCATTGTCTCTGGCAAACAAATGCTGTCGGCTTGGCGTGCCGTGCTGTTGGGCGCAATGGTGCTGGGTGCCGTGTTAACCCCTTCCACCGATCCATTGACCCAAAGTTTGTTGGGTGGAGCCGTTTTGCTGCTGTATATGGGCGGCACAGGGCTTGTTTTACTCTTAGGTAAATAGAGTTTCAGCGCTGAACCTGAGCGGAGTCTCTAGCTGGCTGAGCGGAGTCGTGGCTTGCCTCCCGTAGGGTAGCCAGCGGTAGGTTTGCCCAACAATATCCGCTAAAATTCTCCCACCATCCATTCTGAGGCGCGTTCTCCTAGCTCAATAGGGATGCTGATGGCCTTGCCTAATCGAGGCCGCTCCCGCGTAGACTGAATCACCTCCATCACCTGCGCAAAGGCTCCCCAGCCCTGTAGGTACGTCGCCACAGCCTCTAAATGCTCTTGGTATTCTTGGGGCGTCATCGGGAAAGAAGCCTGTTCGAGGTATCGCCACATTACCTGCACAAAAATTTTGCCCTGAGTACGACGAAATTGAAGGTCGTAGGACTTCCCCCACTTTGCAAGGAGTGCTTCTTGGAGTTGGATTCCGGTCATAGATTGGGTTTAGATACCAAGAGGACTAACTTTAGGATACGTGATTCTTCTGGAGGGATGCATGGCTCTCAGATTGGGGCGATCGCCCCTCAGAATCCGCCACTTCGCAAAACCAAACGTCATGAGTCAATCCCTTCCTAATGCTTAAGGTTGTTTACATTTCGTATGCAAATGCAGGGCAAGTAGTGAGATAATACGTCAAGAAATGTAATGATGCCCGACGTGCGTAAGTTCGCCTCTGCTGCTGCTCAAGTCTTGTAAAGCTCACCTTAGCTAGCAAACTTTAGACTCTAGAAAGCAGTGCGAATGAGCAGCAGCCAGGGCAGATTAAATCTGCCGATTTCATAGAACATCACTAGAAGCGACGTATACCATGGCTCAAGTCTCTGGAACCCCTGACGTGCCCGATATGGGTCGTCGTCAGTTTATGAACTTTTTGACCTTTGGCGCAATCACAGGTACGGCATTAGGTGGCCTGTACCCCGTTGTGAAATATTTTATCCCGCCCTCTAGCGGCGGCGCTGGCGGTGGACTTATTGCCAAAGATGCCCTAGGCAATGACATTGTGGTCACTGAATATCTCAAAAGCCACGCAGCGGGCGACCACTCCCTAGCCCAAGGCTTTAAGGGAGACCCCACCTACGTGATTGTGCAAGAAGACAGCACCATTGCCAGCTACGGTATTAATGCCGTTTGTACGCACCTGGGCTGCGTTGTACCTTGGAATGCGGGGCAAAACCGATTCATTTGTCCCTGCCACGGATCGCAGTATGACAACACGGGTAAAGTGGTGCGTGGTCCTGCGCCCCTCTCACTACCGTTGGCGCACGCTGCCGTCAGCGAAGACGACAAGCTGGTCTTTACAACGTGGACTGAAACAGATTTCCGTACCGATAAAGCCCCTTGGTGGAGCTAGATTACGGCTCGTCTCAATCCCTTCTGCATTTCCACTGTCTCGCATTGCACCCCCTGAACCATAATGAAGCGAACTTTATTTTCAAGATTTACGCTGCTTTCTAAAATCACAAAGAAATCAGCTCAACTCTTAGCGATGTTGGGCATTCTTCTGTTTGGGAATTTGGCGCTACCCTCTATCGCCCAAGCCTACCCAGTTTTTGCGCAGCAAGCCTACGAGAACCCCAAAGAAGCGACGGGGCGAATTGTTTGCGCCAATTGTCACCTTGCTCAAAAGCCTACAGAAATTGAAGTCCCTCAGTCTGTACTGCCTAATACGGTATTTGAAGCCGTCGTTAAAATCCCCTACGACACTGCTGTACAGCAAGTGCTGGGCAACGGTGACAAGGGAGATCTGAATGTGGGTGCGGCGCTAATTTTGCCACCAGGCTTTAAGTTAGCTCCCCCCGAACGGCTATCTGAAGAAATGAAGGAAAAAACGAGCGGCGTTTACTTTCAACCCTACAGTGCCGAACGAGACAATATTTTAGTGGTTGGCCCTCTGCCTGGTGCAGATCACCAAGAAATTGTTTTCCCCATCCTGTCCCCAGACCCTACGATGGATAAAAACGTTCACTTTGGTAAATACCTGATTAATGTCGGCGGCAACCGAGGCCGTGGTCAGGTCTATCCCACTGGCGATAAGTCTAACAACAACGTCTTTAATGCAACTGCCTCTGGCGTTATTACCGATATTGCTGACGGTGATGCAGGTGCCCATTTGGTCACGATCGCCGCAACAGACGGGCAGAAGGTCACAGAAACCATTCCTGCTGGACCTAGCCTACTGGTGAGCAAGGGGCAGCAGATTAAAGAAGGTGAGGCACTGACCGATAACCCCAATGTCGGTGGATTTGGTCAGCATGATATTGAAATTGTGCTCCAAAACCCAACAAGAGTGAAGTGGCTAATGGCCTTCTTTGCCGCCATCATGCTGTCTCAGATCATGCTGGTTCTCAAGAAAAAGCAGGTCGAGAAAGTTCAGGCTGCGGAAATGAATTTCTAGGTTCATTCGCGCAATAGTAAATCTCTTGCACGAATATTACCCTCTCCCCCATCCCCTCTCCCAGAACGGGCGAGGGGAGCCGGAATTAGCCGGTAAAGCCTTTGAATATAAGAAAGGGATGAGGGGGCTAGGATTGATGCAAGAAGTTAAGTCTTTCAACCTACATCTTTAATTTTTAGAACCTTGCCCAAACTTGGGCAAGGTTCTTTTTTAGCCCATGGCTAATTGAGGGTTTGTACCGTTAAGACCTGAGGGGGCGTTGCATCCGGCGGATAGAGAAAATCAACCTGAACTAACCGAGATGTTTTAGCCTCTAAATTAAGCTCTATCAGCGGTTCGCCGCGCTGCCCTCGAAATTGCACCAGTTGGACATAGCGTGTTTGGGCATTCTCTGCATCATCTCTGTAGCGCACTCGAACAGTTCCTCTAAAAAAGACGCGCTTTGGCGGCACCTTAAAAAAGGTTAGCTCCGTTGGCTTTGCATCGGCTTTAAGCGGCGTTTGGAGCATCACGGCAACCTTTTGTGAGCCGTCCGTCGGATTGTATAAAGGAAGTGCGAGGTTGTACTCGACGCCGTAGTTACCGTGGGCGGCATAGGCCGTATCTGGGTAGCGCTCTATCATAGACGCACTCTGAATTTGTTCTGTCCCAAAGGTGCCCCTAGGCAGGGTACTTAAAGGGTACGAAAAGGCTTCTCCCACCTTTGGAATGGTCAGTCTCTGCGTAGGGGTGCCCGGATCGGTAAGCTGGGCATTCCAACGACCTCCTTTGGCGACACCCGAAACTCTTCCATAGATCAGGTTACCGCCTGGTTTGGGTAATGTAGGCGCTTTATCTCTTGGCTCTGACAATGCGCCCGTATTTAAGAGGGTTTCCCATTCCATCAGATTAGGAGTGCGC
>JAGVDA010000252.1 GCA_020058975.1 Thermosynechococcus sp. WC_1
GTTTCTAAGCGCAATTGGTGAAGACTAATCGCCACGTCCTCTACCATCCCAGCCTGGATATAGGTATTGAGCGCAGCCTGGGTACTGGCAAAATCGGCTGCAAGATTAACATGCTGCTGCTCTAAGACCCCCAAAACCTGCCGTGGATTAGCCGCATTCACCACGGGGAGTAACTGTAAACCTCGCGTAACCATTCGCTCGGTGGCGTGCTTTACCAATTCGTTAGGGTAAGCATACAGAATTTCTTTGGTGCAAATGTCTTTGAGGGTTTGAGGCGGCACTAAATTACGATCTACCAAAGAGCTTGCTGGGGGCAAATGTCGTCGAATATCTGCCAAGGTGACAATTCCCGTGAGCTGCTGCGCCGCATCCCAAACCAAAATGGTCGAGCATTTAGCCTTCACCATTGCCCAGCCTGCATCTACAACCGTCATGGTTTCGACCAGCGCGGTGTAGCCCGTGCCCATCACTTCTGCCACCGTCATGTGTTGAAGCCAGTCTCGGTCATCGGTCTGGCGCACGTTAACCCCCATTTGCGGTAGGGCTAAAGCCTGGACGGCTGGTATTGCATTCATGCGCTCTACAATCCAGACGCTGACACCGACCGCCGCCATGAGGGGCAAAATAATGACGTAATTCCGCGTTAGCTCAAACAGCAGCAAAATTGCCGTCAGCGGCGCACGGGCGCTACTGCCCAACACCGCCGCCATGCCCACCATTGCGTAGGCGGCGGGGGAAGCAATGACCTCGGCAATGGCAGGGGGCAAAAAGGTATTGAGTACCTGTCCATAAATTGCGCCTAAGCAGGCTCCTAAAAACATGGCGGGGGCAAAAATACCGCCAACCAGTCCACTCCCTAAGCTCAGCGCCGTTGCCAACAGCTTCACAGGCAGCATAATGAGCAGCACACTGAGGGGAAAGGCACCCCCTTTGAGGATAACTTCTAAGGTGCTGTAGCCCACCCCTAGAATTTGTGGCACCCCCAACGCAATTAGCCCCACAATGGCACCCCCAACCGCAGGCTTGAGCAGGGGAGGAATTCTTCCCACCCAAGCGGCTGCGGAAATTTCACCCTGAAAAAGCTGCTGAAAGAGGCGAATCGCTTGGGTATAGGCCAAAGATACGCCGCTTGCCAGTATCCCTAAACCCAAGTAACACAGCCACTCCCAGTTGCTCAGCACCTGATAGGTGGGCAGGTCAAATTCTGCCTGGACGCCAAAGACGGCTCTCGCAATGAGAGATGAAACCACGGCGGAGAGCAAGATAAGACTCGCCCCCTGGGTGGTAAATGCCTGCCCTAAAACCACTTCGAGGGCAAAGAAAACGCCTGCAATAGGAGCATTAAACCCTGCCGCTAGCCCTGCTGCTGCCCCTGCGCCAAGCAAAAGCCTGTAGCGTTCTTTGGCAACCTGGAAACTTTGACCGAGCAAAACCCCTACGTTTGCACCAATTTCTACACTGGGACCCTCTGGCCCTAGAGAAGCGCCTGTCCCTAAAGAGAGCGCCGCGCCCAGCAGCTTTAGCACCGGACGCAACGGCGAAATGGGCTGATCGCGACTATCGCTCAGTAAAGAACTCCAGCCCTGTCCAAAAAACTGTGGTAGCCACCAGCGCAGTAACCCTACCAGCAAGCCCCCCACTGCCGGGATCAGCGCCAGCGTCCAAGGTCCTAGGGGAGAAAGAACCCCCATCAGAGATTCAAACGTGAGGTGTTCGATGCTGCGGGTGAGATAGCGGAAAAAGGCGATCGCCAACCCTGTCGTCCCCCCAATCAAAAAGGCCGCGAATAGGATCAGCGACTCGGAGGAAATTTGCAGACGATTTAGAAGACTTGTGAGGCGATCGCTTAAGGTTTGGGGCTGAACGGGGCCAGGAGGAAGCACCTTAGGAATGGGTGGAGAGGATGTCATTGTGGCGGAAATGCTCTCCCATCAGGGAATTGATATTCGTAATTTTAGCGTTTTGTAGCGGCTAAAATCGAAGGGTTTTGTGATTTACCCATTCTTAGTCTGCCGATGAAGTGATCTTGCTTGGTAAATATATTCCGCTTACTTTCCAATCATGTGCAGTGCCTCAATCCAAGTTTTCAATTCTTGTTCAGCCAAATTTATATCGGTTAGCTCCTGCTCTTGGTGGGCGATGTAGGTATTGCGAAAGTCATTGATGCGTGTGACTCTTTCTAAGAGTTTACGTCCGCCCTGAAACCGTAACTGGGTATGCAGTGCCTCAAATACGCCACCGATTTTTGTGGTGTCGTTGAGGGCATAGTCCAGACATGATCGCAGCAAGCCAATCAGCGATAGTCCATTGTTATAGACCAGGGTACGTTTCAGATTTTGAGCGAGTTTGCGGTAATAGTCTTCTGTTTTGCGGTCTACATTGCCTAGGTTGGGTGTAAACCAGGCTTTTTGCTCTTCTACAGTAATAGGCAACTCTGGCTGAAGGCGGCGCACAATGAAGCCTTTGGCGACTTCATCTATTGAACCCAGTAGAGCTGTGAAGACTGGCGCGTAATTCATTCCTTCTTTGTTTTCAAAAAAGCGATAGAGCAGCATGGCTTGATCGGCAGCACGACGATAACGGGAGGGGAGAGCGTTGAGAATGTCTATGCCGATCAGACTATCAACCACCGTTGCCTCGTCATCGAGCTGTCCAAAATTTACAAATAGAGGCAAATCCTGAAAATCTTCGGCTTGGAGCAGGTTTTGCAGCGCGGGGGCACAGGCACGGGCAAGTTCGGCTACGGTATCGCCTGCCATTCGTTCAAAGACACCTTGGGGGATGTAGAGATACTGCCATCGTAAGGTTTCTGTAGAAGCGGCATCACACCAGGCGATCGCAGCCTTCGCTTTCAAAGGCACATCTCGATCTTCTCGCCCTTTGGTTTCGATTAGGTAGTAGTGATGGTCAAGGGTGCGGACAAAGAAATCGGGGGTGTAGAATGCGAGGCGATCGCCGTTTGCCAAATAATCAACTCGAAGGCATTGCGATCCGGCATTTTTGGCAAAGGCAGCTACATCGGGGGCGCGATCGCAGAACTTTGCCACAGCAACTTCTAGCTCACGGTTGCAGGTGACGAGATTAAATAGGGTTTTGTTGGCTTCTAGGGCTGGACGGCGTTCGCTGAGGGTGACTTGATAGGGTTTCCAGGTGTTGAGAGATTTGGGGACTGATTCAGCTAAACGGGTTTCTGTGGAGGTGGTGCGGCTACGGATTAAGGGCACGAACACAGCCCGAAGATGTTCGCCCACATCGGAGTCGGCTAAACGAGCGACTAGGGCTGGATCGAATAGGGTGCTTTTTTGCTCAAACAGAATATTTTCTAAAAAGGTCTGAATCAAGGGCGCGAGAATCGCATGAAGTCCTCGCAGTTTGCAGATCGTCTCTAATTGTTTGACGTAATAGGAAACGGCTCCGATGCCGGATTCCAGCAGGGGTAGGTTGAGTTGCAGCTTTTGAATAACTTCGCCTGTGAAGAGGTGTCGCCCTTCGTATTGAATTTCGCTGTTGCCCTGTTTGCTGAGCGGTAGAGCTTTGTAAGGTTTGAAGGCTTTTTTGACATCTTGAAGGGTGAGTCCTTCTAGTTTGGGGATGATGCGATAGCCTGCGGTGAGGGTGGGAATCTGGATGTCTAGCTGGTTTACGTCTTTGTGGGCTTCATCAGGAAAAATGGAAATGGTTGTAGCAGGGACGCGATCAAGATCCACAATTTCAATGGGCAATCCTTCTTGCGCCAGTTCCTGGGCATACAAGCTGGCAAAGGCAGGATGTTCGATCACCGTAACGAGTTCGCTGGCTTGACCAGGGGGAGTCATGCGGCGCAAGCCTCGACCGAGGGTTTGTTCGGGCAAGATATTGGCTTTAGAACTGTAGGGACGTAGGGGCACGATCGTGGTTACATTTTTTACGTCCCACCCTTCGCGCAACATTAAAACAGAGACAATGCAGACGTAGGGACTGGTGTTGCTATCAAGTTCGCGGCTGAGTTTACGCAGGGCTTTGAGGTCGTCGTCGTTGATGGCTTTTTCGTCTTCGACAAATTCGTGGCGGGCATTGGCTCCTTTGCCCACCTTTTTCATCTTGCCTTTGAGGTTGGTGTGCAGGTTGATGGTTTTGCCGTTGAGTTGCTCAAATAGCGGGTCGTTATTAAACCGTTGGGTAATTTGGTCGGCGGCATCGGTGTCGTCGCACATGATGAATAGCAGGGGCTTTTTGCCGCTGGCTTTCCATTCGTCGCGGCTGGCTTTCCAGCGATCGTAGCCCAGTAGTAAGTGCTGCTCCCAACGGTAGGCGGCGTTGTCGTCGGCTTGCTCAACCAGTTTGCGGCTGGCTTGCCCAATCAGGGGCGTTTTGACAATTCCGGCATCGACGGCTTCACCGAGGGGTGTATCGCAAACAATGTGTTTGAACAGGAGTCCTTTGTTGTCTTTGGGGGTGGCGGAGAAGTCAAGTTGGGCGACGAGTTTGCTGCCGCTGCGTGCCAAGAGGGTTTCGTGCAAGGAGCGGATGGCTTCGTTCCAGGCAGAGCCGGAGTCCCAAACGTGGTGGGCTTCGTCATTGAGGATTAGGACGCGGCGGTGGGTAGTGATTCTGTCTCGTAATGCTGCGCCTGTATCCAGGGCTTTCGATTTGGAGACTACAGGCCCCATCCAGGCGTATCCGTCATCGGTGGCTTTTTGTTTGCGTTTTTCGTAGAGGCGGTGAATGTTGGTCAGGTAGAGCGTGCCGCCTGTGGCTGCGCCGCTGGCTTCATCTTGCAGAACCACGCAGAGATTCCAGTCGCCGCGCCATTCGGGGGGAATCAGGGGGTCGGTGTCAAAGACGCGACCGTTGCCGAAGTCGTCTTTGAGGCGTTCGTAGACGGTGAGGTTGGGGGCGATGACAACAAAGTGTCGCGCCATTTCGGACTCAGATTCGCGCAGGGCGTGGAAGTAGCTCCAGACGATGCAGAGGCTCATGACTTTGGTTTTGCCTGCACCTGTTGCCAGTTTGAAGGCGTAGCGGCTCCAGCTATCTTCGTCTTCGGTGATGCCTAATGCCTGAAGTTCGGCGGTTGCGCCGCCAAATTCGGCGATGATTTGCGAGAGTGATTCAAGGCGACGAACTTCTTTGAGGTAAATTAGGGTTTCGATCGCCTCTCTTTGACAAAAGTAATAGCGAAACTCAAAGTCTTCGCCGTCGGGTGTGATTTGACGGTGGGCGCGACCAAACCAGTGATTCAGCAGTTGAATGGTGGTGTCGCTGGCTCCGATGTAGAAGGCTTCGCGCCAGTCTCGCACGGCTGAGCGTAAGTTGCTGACTAACTCTATAGGTGAAGCTCTACGTCCCTGCACAATTGCCGCCGGATCGCCTGCTTTCTCTGCGCGAACGCGGTGGGCGTTGGGTTCTGCCCAGGGTGCAAATAGGGGTTCGAGGATGGTGGGGTTAGTAGGCGTAGTGGTCATGTTTAGAAGGAGAGTTTTTGAAATAAATCAGCAACAGGAAGCGTAAACCCAGGAACCACGTCTTCGCCATCTAGAGAATCTGCTGATTTAAGCAGGCGATCGGGTTCTTGGGTAGAACGGTAGACCAAGATATAGTGCTGCGTTGGGCTAATCACCCAAACCAGTCGAGCGCCATTCTCAAAATATTCCGCGATTTTTTCATCAATTTCTTCAACGGTATTGCCAGGGGAGAGTACTTCAACGGCGAGATCGGGCGCACCTTCTAAAAATCCAGAGGGGAGTTCTGTCAGCCCTTGCAGGCGTTCTTTAGCAAAGAAGGAAATATCGGGAGAGCGTTTATTGCCATTCTTCATCTTGAAAGCGGTACTGGAGTCAAACATGGCTCCAAGCTTGTGAATACGGATATAACCACCAAGCAAAATCATTAATATGCTGCAAACGTAACCGTGTAATGCGCCCGAATTTCCCACGTCAATCAATTCTCCATTCACAACTTCATAATGATGTCCGTCATCTGGTAAAGCGATGAATGCTTCATCAGTCCAGATTTTTTGAACAGGAGCCTCAATTTTTGGGGCTTCTGGAGTTTCTGTAAGTTGCTGAGTAAGAGTAGCCATGAGGTTCTCCTTAATGAAGTGATTTTCTAGCGAAAGGCTTATGCCAAAGCAAATTCAGTCAGAGGGTGTTTACTGAGGTACTGAAAGCCCAAAACAATGTCCTCGGCAAAGACTCCCACCTCCAATAACTCGTTGGCGATACTGGGCTACATTAGCCATTACACAATTCTCTTAAGCTGCATTTCCTCTCCCTGATAACAATTCAGCAATCAATGGTTTTGACTTGGCAAGTTGACTGACTGTGAGAATGGAAAATCCTAGAAGATTGCCTTCTGTATCTACACGCTCCATGACCGCATCATTTTCGGTTTCTCTCATGTAGCCAGGGGCTTCAGAAAAAATCACTTCTAGAAAGTCGGCTTCAGGGTCAAACCAGACTTTTACACGCTCTGCCATAGGTCATCTCCTTTTTTAGGTTTGTCTGTGAAATAAGCGGTGACGATAAATGCGTCATCGGGTAAATATTTGACGACGATACAGAGCCACTTATCACCAATTACCAGTTGGGTATAGAACCGATAAAACAGTTCTGCACTATCATCACTCCGCGATTTACGAACTAATTGAGGGTTTGCGAGGATATGGGCAATTTGTGCCTCCATACCGACCATTTCAGGGTGAATTAAGATATGGGCAAGTCGTTCTTCTGTTAAACGAACCTTTCTATTTTGGTAATCGAGCAGTATTGGCATACCCTCTAAACCTCCACTTCTACTGTAATAGAGGTATCACAGCCGAAGGTATCGACGACTTTGACGCAGGCGATGTATTTGCCTGGTGCAGGATAGGTGTAGGCGGTATCGCTGATGGTTTTGAGGCTGCGGTCTTTGCGGGTGCGGTAGTCTTGCCAGTCGTGGGTGAGGGTTTGTCGGGTTGCCAGTTGAAGTCTATTGCCCAGAAATCAATAAAGTCAAAGCCGCTGCGGATGGCGCGTTCTCGGATGGCTTCGAGTTCTTTAGTGGGAACTTCAGCAAGGGAGGGTAGGAATTGGGTGAGTTTGAGGTCTACGGTACGAAGACCCTCACCCCTAGCCCCTCTCCCTAGGGAGAGGGGAACCAGATCTTGCTCCCCTTCTCCCTGGGGAGAAGGGGTTGGGGGATGAGGGTCTTTCCGGTAAACCGCTTCTGCTGCCAACACCGCTACTTCTAAAAACGGCGGTGGGGCTTTGCGGTTTTTCTCCATAATTTCGCGGGGGATTTGCACGAGCTTGAGCTTTACGCCGAGTTCGGTGGTTAGAGCATTCACAAGTAGATGCAGATCCATTTCAAATTCCCAGGCGAGGCAATAGCATTCGCGCCCGCCTGCGGCTGCGGTGGCTAGGGCGACGGCGCGGGCTTCGTCACGGGTGAACATGGAGTCGATGCCATCGACGTGGCAGAATGCGCCTGCTTTGCGACCGTGCAGCAGCGGTGATGGCGCACTGGTAAGGGGTTCGGCGCGGAAAAATTCTAGAATGACGCGGCGGTGTTCGGTGTCGGCTCCTTGGAGGCGTTCTTGTTGCCACCATTGGCGTTCGTAGCGCCCTAGGTTGTAGACATCGAAGGCGCGGTAGGGTTTGCTGTCTTTATGGAGGGTGCGCTGGAGTTCGATCAGGCGTTTGCGGGAGGTATGGATGGCGAAGCGTCCCAGGTCTGCCATGATCCACCTGCGTCCGAGGCGCTCGGCAACGGCTCCGGTGGTGCCACTACCACAGAAGAAATCGGCAACGAGATCGCCTTCGTTGGAAGAGGCTTTGATGATGCGTTCGATTAATGATTCAGGTTTTTGAGTGGGATAGCCTAATCGTTCAATTGCCTGACTATTTACAGGAAAAATATCTGTCCAAACACTTTGCAGCGATTTTCCTGATACTTGAACTTCATCTAAATACTTCTTTAATCTGGGTCTTTTAGTCTTGTCAGATGGATATCTAATCCGTCCTTCGTCATGCAAACGCTGCATTGTTTCTTTTGAGTATCTCCAGCCCTTTTCGGGGAAAGGAAACCCCATCCATTCATACATCATATTTGGACGTGGATTAGGACTTGTCATATCCGTCAATTGATATTTACGCCCGTCTTCGTCAGCTTGAGTGTACTTTTCCGTTAAATATTCGTCACTATGCTCTTCAAAATGAGAACTCCAAATGAAGTTACTTCCCTTAGTACAGAAAAATACAGTGTCATGGATATGGTTGTAAGTTTTGGCATCACTTCGTGCTGATGTTCTCTGCCAAATTATTTCGTTCCTGACATTTTCCACCCCAAAGATTTCATCTAAAATGCCTTTGACGTAGTGTGAAACATGCCAATCTACATGCACATAAACACTACCAAAATCACTCAGTAATTCTCTAATTAAAGTCAACCTTTCATAGAGCATTTGAAAGTAGGAATCTTTTCCCTTTCCCCACATATCTCGATAAGCCACCATTTCCAAAATTGATTGATCTTTGAAGACCGAATCTTTCTCTCCAAAAGGGACACTCATCGAAAAATCCGCACCCACATCAAACGGCGGATCAATATAAATCAAATCTACCTTGCCCTTAAACTCCTGCAACAGCGAAGCCATCACCAGCTTGTTGTCGCCCCATACCAACCGATTCCTAAAATCATCCACCCGTGGGTTTTGCTGCTCAAACAGCGTCAACTGCTGACTTGCCGCCGCCTCTCGCCTCGGTTCATCAATCCCCTCAATCTTCTGCATCGGCATCGCACAGCCCGCAATATCCACCTCACGCCGCTGCCCATACTCGTCATACTTGCCCTCCCACACCAACTCCGTCCGCATCTGCGATAACGGATGAGGATTGTGGGGGCCGTAGAGGGGGTGTTGAGTCATGGGTGCGCTTCTGGTAAAGGGGGCAGTAATGGTTGTAAATCTTGAAGAACTTTAGGTAACTCGACCTCAATCACAGGCTTCAGTCTAGCCAAATCAATTTCATCGTACTCATGAACAACCACATCCCATAAATCCGCCATATCCTTCCAAGGAATATGAGGGTGAGAAGCTCGAAACTCCATTGATAGACGTTTTGTTGCTTCACCAATAATTGTAAGTCGCCGGATCACCGCATCTTGATCTTTGATAGATTGGGCAAAATCATCCCAATCTGTCACATACTCAAAAATGAGTGTAATAGAATCCATAATGTCAAGCAACGACTACTGATCTCTTTGCATAGATAATCATTCCTGATCCTAAAATCTCTTTACGGCGCAGCCAATTACGACTATTTTGAATCGCAGTTTTACTCACAAAATCAACCTTTCGTTGAAGCAGACCTTCCAACTCTTCACTGAGGTGCATCACATCAAATAAACTATGCCTTGCACCTTGAACAAAAAGATATAAAAAATCAATATCGCTCGGATCACTCCCATCCACTCGAAAGTCATCCCGCAAAACGGAGCCAAATAGGGCAAGCTCTTCAATCTTCCATTTTTCGCAAAAATCGGCGAGTCGTTGGGGTGTGGTGTTGAGGCGTTGATAAATCTTCTGTATCGGTAGGGCAAAACCCGCAATATCTACCTCGTGGCGATCGCCATACTTACCCTCCCACGCCAATTCCGTCCGTATCTGCGACAACGGGTGCGAATTGTGGGAGCTGTTGGTGGGTTGAGTCATAGAGCGTTGATGGTGAGATAAGCTAGCAGGAAGATGCGAACTATTCAGGTTGCCAGGGAAGCCAGTCTTCATCTAGGGCTTGCTCCAGGGTAAAATCAGGAGTCTCAGGAATTAGCTTAGCTTCCAAGTCACTAGCATTGAGAAAAAGCTTTCTGCCATTTTTATATTGTTTAGCGAAAATATCCTGCAAAAACGACCTCAAACTGGGGCTATCCTCTAATTCTTCTTGAATTTGTAGTCTGAAATTGATAACCTCGCGTTTCCAGCCCCGTAAGCACATCTCTCGTTCAGATTTCCAATACTTGATCTTGAGGAGATGCTCACACAGTCGCATTAAATAGCTCGAAATAGCGTGTCTTTCACTTCTACCCAAGCTCTCGATCTCCTCAATTAAATTCTCTAGGTCAACCTGGCTTAAATCTTGCGCTTTTAACTGGGCAACAGTTTGATTCAACCAAAGTTGGTAGTCTGTGTCATATAACGACAACTGTTTGACTGTGACTTCAGACTGCATGACTGACGGTCTCCATGTAATCCCTTGGTTTTATTTTCGCTTTTTCTGTTTGCCTTCTGCTTTCACCTTTGACTCTAACTTGCCTTCAATTTGAGCATTAAAGCCATAGACTTCGCGGGTGCCAGCATAGGGCACCAACGTAATTGATTTTTCATCCCCTGGTTCAAACCGAACCGCAGTGCCTGCCGGAATATCCAGGCGCATTCCACGCGCCGCCCCTCGGTCAAAGGTCAGGGCGGCGTTTACTTCAAAGAAATGAAAGTGGGAACCGATTTGAATGGGGCGATCGCCTGTATTTGCAACCTGCATTTGTACCGTGGGACGGCCTGCATTCAGCTCAATTTCGCCATCTTCTACCAGAATTTCGCCAGGAATCATAATGCTGCTGCCCTTCAGATTCAACGCCGTATTGATACAACAGTATGGCGCAGGTGAGATGAGCGCGACAAGCTAAATATGGTGAGGAACTGCTGATTGAGTGAATTAAGCTCAACCGTAAATTTGCACACATATCCTTTCTGTCTCTGCAAGATACGCTTGCAAACAGCATAAGCCAGAAATTTTGATAACAAATCAAATGCACGACAGAAAAAAGTGGGGCTTTCTTACGCTCCTTGCGGTTTCGATGGCAATAGGCGTGATCGTTCACCCTTTCAATCTCCTACGTGTCACTGCCCAATCTGCCGTTGGCAAAGAAGAATTGGTGATGATTACATCCCCAGACTATCCACCCTATGAGTTCTACGACACCACTGGGGGAGAACGCAAAATTGTGGGTTTTGACGTGGATATTGCCAATACCCTTGCCCGTGAGCTGGGCTTTAAGCTCAAAATTCAGGAGTCAGACTTCAATGGTCTGATTCCGGGTCTTCAGGCGGGGCGAGCCGATTTTGTGATGGCGGGCATGACCCCCACCCCAGAACGCAAGAAAAATGTTGATTTTTCGATTGTTTACTACGAAGCAAAAGACACGATCGTCTCGCTCAAAGGGAGTAACCTCAAAACGCCAGCAACCCTCAAGGGCAAAAATGTCGGCGTTCAGCTTGGCACCATTCAGGAGCAAAATGCCCAGGCGATCGCCAAAAAGGTGCCGATGCAGATTAAGCAGCTCAACAAAGTCCCTGACATTATTCAGGAGATTCGGGCGAAACGGATTGAGGCGGCGATTGTCGAAGATACGGTAGCCCAAGGCTTCATCCAATCCAACCCCGATTTGGAATATGTGATCATTCCCTCAGAAGAACAGTCTGGCTCTGCGATCGCATTCCCCAAGGGGTCTAAACTGGTCGAGCCTTTTAATAAAGTCCTTTACAGAATGAAGGGCAGCAACGAGCTAGAAGCGCTGGCAAAAAAGTGGTTTTCCATTAACCCCAAGGCGCTGAGCGCCCAGAAAGCCCCCGCAGAAGCACCCAAAAAGGGTGGACTCAACATTAACTTTGGTCGCCTTAGTTTAGATGACTACCTATTTATTCTGAAAGGCATCCCCACCACGCTTTTGTTTACGCTTAGCTCTGTCTTTCTAGGACTCATTGCCGCAACGGGGCTATCTCTGCTCAAAATCTCTCGCTTCAAGCCCCTTCAGTGGTTTGCCAATGCCTATACCTCTGTGTTTCGGGGCACACCGCTGTTGCTTCAGCTTTCGCTGATCTACTACGCCATCCCTCAGCTATTTGGATTTGATATCACGCCGCTACAGGCAGGGGTCACAACCTTTACCCTCAACTCTGGAGCCTATATGTCCGAAACGATTCGGGCAGGCATTCAGGCTGTAGACAAGGGGCAGAGTGAAGCCTCTATGTCCCTGGGTATCCCTTACCCCATGATGATGATGGACGTGATTTTACCTCAGGCACTCAAAAACATTCTGCCTGCCCTTGTCAACGAAACCGTTTCGCTGCTCAAAGATTCTTCTTTAGTGTCTACCGTTGGCGTGGTAGAAACCCTGCGTGCTAGCCAGATTGTGGGCGCTAACAAATACATCTATTTTGAACCCTTACTCACCGCAGGGTTGCTGTACTACCTCATGGTAATGGGTCTGACCTCAGCGGCATCGACCCTAGAGCGGCGACTGAAACGGAGTGAGTAGAGATTCAGTTCATTCCGCCGGAAAATTAAACCCCATGCTGGCTATATCAGGAGAAAAATCCCATGAATGACACTGTTTTGAGAACAGAAGGTTTGCACAAATCCTTTGGCTCCCTAGACGTACTTAAAGGGATCTCGACCGAACTGCATAAGGGGGAAGTGGTGGCAATTTTAGGGCCTTCTGGCTGCGGTAAATCTACGCTGCTGCGCTGCATGAACCTCCTTGAAAAGCCGACCAAAGGACGTCTCTATTTTGGAGACCAGGACATGACAGACCCAAAGGCAAATATTTCAAAAATTCGCCAAAAAGTGGGGATGGTGTTTCAGCATTTTCACCTGTTTCCCCACATGACCGTTTTAGAAAACGTCACTTACGCGCCCATTAAGGTTGGCAAGGTACATCCCTCCGAGGCAAAGGAGGCAGGGATGGAGCTATTGGGTAAAGTGGGGCTAGCAGAAAAGGCAAATGTTTACCCTTCCAAACTTTCCGGTGGGCAAAAGCAGCGGGTGGCGATCGCCCGTGCCCTTGCCATGAACCCTGAGGTCATTTTGTTTGATGAACCCACCTCGGCGTTAGATCCTGAGATGGTGCAGGAGGTCTTAGAGGTGATGAAAAAGCTGGCGCAAGCCGGAATGACCATGGCGATCGTCACCCATGAAATGGGGTTTGCGCGGGATGTTTCGGATCGGGTCTGGTTTCTCAACCAAGGCATTTTAGAAGAAGACAGCCCACCCGCAGAATTTTTTAGTCGGCCTAAGTGCGATCGCGCCCAACAATTTTTAGAGCGCATGCTCAAGTAAAACCCATAAAAAATGGATGGAAGCGCGCACTTCCATCCATCTGAGCGTGAGGAGAGGCTGAGTAAGTTAAAACGAAAACGTAACTCGCAGCACCCCCTGAATTAACGTCGGTGTACTGCTGCTGTTATTCGGATTCAGGATTGCCATCACAATTGGAGTAATGGAAATATTGTCATTGATTGGAAACCGATAAAACGCCTCAAGGTTTGTTTGAGTTGTATCGTTGATCCGAGCGCCTGTCGCGGCTGAAGTCCCAGAACCTAAATCATTAATAAAGGGCTGTCCCCCTGCCACGGCTAACAGCGAACCAGGGATGAATAAATCATTGACTCCCACTCCAACCATCCAACTTTGGGACAAGAATTTTCGATTTGTACCGATGCCGATTAAATTATCATCGTAGGGTAGAGGTGTAGCGCCGCCATAGGACTGAGCGCCAGCAATGCCATAGCGCGCAAACAGGCCAAACCGTCCCAAGGTAAGTTCGGCATTAATGCCGCCAGCATTCTGAGAAATATTGGACGTTGCAGAATTGGTGTACTGTAGTCGCACGGCATAGCTATTTTTCTTGTCAGCTCCAAACTTGTTGGCGTATTCTAACTCAGCCGTTCCCTGATACGGATCGCCAAATAATCCGCCACCGAAAGTATTCGCTACCGAATTAAAAGGGCTAGACGCAATATAGACCGCTCGAAAGGCGAAAGGGCCACCGCCAATTTGCCAGTTGATACCTGCCCCAGCCCCGCCAAAGAAATTAACCTGATAGGGATTAATCTGCGGATTATTAATAAAAAACCAAGAGCTAAAGCCGTTTGAGGGAGCAGTGTAGCTGTTGAGATCAATAATATCGGTTGCGTAAAACAAGGGACCAACCGTAACGGATAAATCCTTCATGGGTTTGAAGGTATAGGCAAGACGGTATAGCCCAACGTTAGACGGATAACCCGTCCAGTAGTATTGTCCTGGCACAAATAAAGATTGCGCGGTGGAAGTTGGATTTGTGGGACTGGCTCCAATGTTGGCAGCGCCGAACAGGTCTTGCCCTCCATTGCCCGCAAACAGAGTCGTTTGCAGTAGGTCGCTCCCTGTAAAACTCGTGTTGAAGTTGAGCTGTAAGGATGCGATCGCCGTGGCTTTGGTATCCGTCAGGCTTGCTGTGTTCGTTTCTGGATCAATATAAGTTTTTGAACCGATGGTGTCACCATAGGCGGCAGAAAATACGGCAATGCCACTCAGTTTAGTCGTCGTTGAGAACTGCTGCGCTTCGAGGGTTTTAGTCCGAGCTTCGAGACCATCGACCCGACCTTTGAGGGTGGCAAGTTCTGCCTTAAATTCTTCTTGGAGAGCCTTGACCGTGGCAAGATCTTCTTTACTGGCAAAGCGATCGCTCACCTGATCTAAGCAGGCATTGAGCGCAGCGGCTAACTCATAGCGCGTTGCGGCTCTATTGCCCTTAAAGGTGCCATCTGGGTACCCTGCAATGCAGCCGTAGCGCTCAACCAAAGACTGAAGTGCCTGAAATGCCCAGTCCGTCGGCTGCACATCCGATAGCTGAGACACGGATGTCACCTGCCCAATGGCGTTTTCTTGTGATGGAACTGGTTCAGCGGCCTTCACGGATAAAGATGTTAACGCCCCAGTTAACAAAGATAATGGCAGCAGCCACTTATAAAACATATTTCGCATGCTCAAATGCCTCTCAGGTACACACCAAAACATTGACCTAATCCCATCGGAATTAGGAAATTTCTTCGCTCATTACTGACGGGTTGCCGCGATCGCCCACGTTAATAGCACATCTATAAACGCAGCCAGAATTTTGACCGCATTGTGAAAATGAAATATAGGTCAAAATTAAATAAATTTTCTCTCAATCTTTCAAAATACGAGATAAAAATCTATTTGCTGGAACTAGAACAAGATTATCTCTCAATAACTTTCTCTGAAGAAAAATTACTCTAATCAGAAGCGTAGCCATTGTATTTTGAAATACAAAAGCATGAACTCCTTTTATTGCGGTCGGCATTTGCTGACGCAACGATGAAGGCTGTTTAGCGACGTAACAAACGTCTATGCTGGATTCCGTTGCTCAAAATAGATGAGATTGGTCGTCAGTGACTTAACCCTCTCAATCCTAGACCTGTCTCTAAAGCGGAGTTTCTGGCATGGTTTCCAAAATTTTTCTGGGCTTGCTGTGGCTGGGCTTTCTCAGCTATGCCTTTTTATTCGCACCACCTGATCGCCCTGAGACGTTTACACTCATTCAAAATCTCTCCACGGGACAGTGGGCTGGCATTAACCCCTGGGTGATCGCGCTATTTAACGTCATGGGCATTTGGCCGCTGCTGTACTTTGGCGTACTTTTTGCGGATGGCGATCGCCAGCCCCTCCGCGCTTGGCCTTTTGCCATCGCCTCAATGGCAGTCGGCGCATTTTCAATTCTGCCGTACCTTGCCCTCAGAACGCCTCACACGGACTGGTCTGGACAAAAAACGTGGGGCTTGCGGATTTGGGACTCGCGCTGGATTGGGGCGATCGCCCTTGTCGGCTCGGCACTCTGCCTATGGTTTGGATTCACCCAAGGCAACTGGTCTGACTTTGTGCGGCAATGGTACACCAGCCGATTCATCCACGTCATGAGCCTAGACTTTTTAATGCTGAGCGTATTGTTCCCCACCCTTGTGCCAGACGATATGGCACGTCGTGGGATGGACTCGGCAGGGCTGCTGCGCTTTTTGCCCATTGTGCCGCTCGTGGGGCCTTGCCTTTATTTGATGGTGCGATCTCCCCTCCCTGCCACAGATTGATAGAGACAGAATTATGCCACCACCGCGTAGCGCATTCCTGGAAGCTGCGTCACTAACCCCATTAGCTCAAGCTGAAGCAATGCGCTTGAAACCTCATTTGCAGGCTGATCCGCATTCTGCACCAGTTGGTCAAAAGATAGCGCCGTTTGCCCAGAGCCTTCGTAGAGCGATCGCACCAATGTCCAGATTTTTTGTAGTTCAGCGCTAAGGTCAGGTGTGACAGTTTGGGGTGTCGTTAAAGCGAGAGACGGCTGCACTGGAATGGGGTCAAGGGTTGGAATTCTCCCCAATAGCTCCAAGAGATGTCCTTCGCCTAAAATTAACTGTGCGCCTCTGGTCATCAGCCCCAAACAGCCCGCTGCGCGAGGATTATCCAAGGTTCCAGGCAGCACGTATACATCTCGACCGTAATCATTTGCCATATAGGCCGTAATGAGTGCGCCCGATCGCTGGGGTGCTTCCATCACCAAAGTGGCGCGGCTGAGTGCCGCAATGATGCGGTTGCGGCGCGGAAAGTGGGATCGGTTGGGCTGGGTTCCGGCAGGATACTCGCTGATGACCAACCCTCTCGCCAAAATTTGTTGATGTAGTCCTTGGTTGCGGGGTGGATAGGCAATGTCTGTTCCGGTGCCCAGTATGGCGATCGTTTGACCGTTTGCTTCTAGGCAGCCTAAGTGCGCTTGGGTATCAACGCCTTCTGCCATGCCAGAAATAACCGTAATCTCGTTCTTTGCCAGCACAATCGCCAATTTGCGCGTCCAGCGCTGCGCATAATCAGAAGGGTCACGGGTGCCCACGATGCCCACCACGGGGTTATGGCCTTGGGCATCGAGTAAGGCCGCATTGCCTCGGTAGTAGAGTACCGCAGGCGGGTCAGGAATTTCTTTGAGTAGACGCGGATAGTCTGGATCAGCAGGAGTCCAAAAGGTGGGATTGTTTTGAAGATGCTTGATAAGAAAGGTTTCTGGGTCGAGCTGGGGGCGTTGGGTAGCGATCACCTTCAGCACAATCGGCCCCACCCCACTCACAGATCCCAGTTCATCAAGGGGTGCAGTCCATGCTTTTGCTAAGCTGCCAAATCGCTCTTGTAGACGCTGTAGCGAAACAGGGCCAATGCCAGAAATTTGTGCCCAAGCTAACCAAGCTGCCCGCTCTTGCATATTTTGATGCACATATCAACAACGTCTTTATCTTAGCTAGCGATACCTGCTCTAAAATTTGATCAAGGGATGTTCTAAATCTTGCGGCACGTCAATATCCGTTAAGTACGGTAGCAGCAGGGGCGTTAATTTGAGCTGTTGAGCGATCGCCAAGGTCTGTGCTAATACCTCCGCCGTACTCCAGGCAATATCTACAAACAGTTCTGGAATTAACCGCTGTAGCCCCATCAGGTAATAGCCGCCATCGATCGCAGGACCAAGCACCAGCTCATTTTGCGCTAGGGCGCTAAAGCCTTGCGCCAGCAGCGCGGCATTTAAGTCTGGGCAATCAGTTCCTACAATGAGTGCAGATGTGTAGCCTTTGCTGAACACAGATTTGAAGGCAGAAGCCATGCGATCGCCTAAGTTGCCTTCAGGCTGCACACAATAATCCACATCGGTGCCGAGCCATTCCTGCATTTGAGCTAAGGTGCTGCTGCTCGTAAACCAAACTTCAATCGACAACGCCCTAGTCTGTCTTAGCGCTCTAGCCTGTGCCAGCGTATGCTCAACCATCCGTTGATGAAGCGCTGCCGCACCCGCTGCACCTAACGCCGGAATAAGACGGGTTTTGACCTTACCTGGCTGGGGGTAGCGGGTAAAAATAATGAGGCAGTCTTTAGACACGCGCTTACAAAAATTTGGGATGAGTTTGCTTGAAAACGGGCTAGGTCAGAATTGAGAGAACGTATACATGAGTTAGAAAGAGCCTGGAAATGAGATTTTCAGAGTTGTTCGATGCCCAATGCCTGCTGCAATATTTTACGCTCTTCGGTAGGGAGTTCTAGAAAAACGCGAGGGTCTTCGGGTTTTTGTTTGTAGTGCAGGGCAGTGTTGAGTAGGCGTAACGGCAGCTCGAATTCTGGTTTATGCCCCACCACTTCTGCCCAGGCATCTCGCCATGCATCGGCTTTGGCTTGGCTGACGAATTCTGAAGTGAGGTTTCTGGCAGTTTTGACGAGGGCTGCGCCTAGTTCGGGAAAGAGCGATCGCCCTTCCAAGCGGTTGACCAGTTGAACGATGTTAGTTTGCCATTGTTGAGGATCTGGAATAGTTGTGAATAGACTCTGAATAGCTTTTTCTAGAAATTCTGAGTCGATGGGCTTTTCCTTGTCGATTAAGGTCTCTAGGGTTTTGTAATTTTCGGCCCAACTGTTTAAGGCTGCTAGTGCTCTTGAACGTAAATCCTTAAGATCTTCATCCTTTGGATTAATTTCAAGGGCTTTGTTATAGGAGGTGATCGCTTCTTCATATCGACCCAAAATTTCCAAGACTTTGCCTTTTGCCAACCATGATTCTAAATAATCAGGATTGATTTTAAGAGCTTCGTTACACGAAATTATAGCCTCTTCATCTCTCCCTACCAAGCTTAGAGATAAGCCACGTATACTCAAGATTTGATGATCTTCCGGCTTAATTTGGAGAGCCTTGTCGAAACTAATAATCGCTTCATTATCTTGGCTCAAAACAAAAAAAGTAATGCCCTGACAGCCCCAGGCTTGATAGTAATCCGGCTTGATTTTCAGAGCTTCGTCGTAGCTATTGATCGCTTCTGTATAGCGCCCTAAGTCATACAAAACATCGCCTCGACATTTCCAGGAAGACTCATACTTAGGATTTAGTTCGATGGATCGATCTGCATTTTTTAGTGCTTCATCATATCTTTTTAAGTGCCAAAGACAAGCTGCATATCGTTCAATTTCAACCCAGGAATTCCTGACCCGGATAAGTTTTTCGGCAATTTTGAGAGCACCACTGTAATCTTCTTGATAGAAATGATCCTGAATTTCGTTTAGACAAGCCTGAATGCGCGGATCCTCATCGACGATCTCGCCATCGTCTAGTGCTCGTTCGAGGTAGCGGCATATAGTAGAGTGGCTAGGAAATATTAATAATTCCTGCTGCATAGCGTTTAGTTCAGCGTTTGGATACCATGCACGCAAAAAATCCACTATCAATCGCAACGGCTCACCACGCTCTTTTTTTACCCCTAAACAAATCCGCATCAGCGGTTCAGTGATTTCATAAAATGCATCACGACCAATAGCTTCGGCTCTGACATAGCCCTTCTCCCGTAGCTCCTTGAGCTGACTTGATGCTGTTTGCGCCGTCATAAAGCAGCGCTGGGCGATGGTTTTAACAGGTATAGGAGACTTCTTCTCACAAAGCAGTTCTACAATCTTGCGCTGTTGTGCCGACAAATACTGCATCCTCGATTGATAGTAGGGCGTGAGGGCGTCTACCAAACTCATAAAAGGTGATACCAAGTCTTCTAAAGATTGATGAGTTAAAAAATCGGCAAAAATGATGTAGATTCTGGGGTTTCCACCAGCCAAATGCTGAACCGCCTTAACCCGTGTTTGACCCGTTGGGGTTTGCAGAAAATTTACGAGATCTGTTTGGTGCCGCCACTTCGCAATATTGACCAAAAGCTGTTGGGCTTCTTCTGTGGTCAACTCATCTAAATGCACTGGGCGAAAGAAACCATAAAACGGGGCAGTTCGGCGCTGTACCCCATTAAATAAGCGAGGCGACGTTGCCAGAATGGTGCAGTTTGCGTGGGTTTGTAAAAACGCCCGTAGTTTTTGCTGTCCCTGCTCTCCTAACCCGCCAAATAAATCATCCAAATTTTCAGCAATCAGCAGTAGCGTTCGCGCTCCAATCAGTTCGTTGAGCAACTTTGTTCCAGCAGCTTCCGCTTCCTCAGAAGAAAGGTCGAATAGCCCTTCCATTTGTCTTTCAACCGTCGAGTCACCTTCCGCCAACGCTCTAAAAATCCGCAAAAGCAAATCTAAAAACGACGTAACCCCCCATTCTTCTTCCCGCAGCCAAGCAATTAACAACCGCTCCTTTAGGTCATCCATCGCCAGAATACGGTGATGCACCAGAGAAACAAGGTGTGTCTTTCCCATCCCCCGCGCCCCAATAATCAATGTGTGGAGCTTGTTTTGCGTCAAAACACTCTCTCGGATTCGCTCTACCAAGTCAGCAGCCAAGGTTTCGCGCTGCACAAAAATTGCTTCCAGCGTTTCCCCATCCATCAAACTGGGCGTAAACGAAAATAGCGCCGATTTGTCCATTTCTACAGTCCTCTACTCATACGCCAGTAGTGTTGAATCAGCGAAAACTTGAACCGATAGGAACCGTCTTTCTGCTTTTCAACATAGTGATCGCGCCCCAGCAACGTCAGCACCTTGCGGACTAATTCTGGATTCTGCCCAGTCCCTTGCACACTCAACCGATCCAATAACTCCCGCTGTGACAAGGGGTTATCCGTTGCTGCCAACTCATCCAAAATCCCTAACGCTAACATCTGCTCTACATCCGCATAATAGGTATCAATCCGTTCGCGGTAGTGCGCCATATCCCAGCGGTTCGCATCATCGCAGAGATGCGTGCTTACAATTTCATCCACCTGCTCAACCGTTCGGGCTTGGGTCGTCCACCTCAACGCATCGACGACATGGTGAATGTAATACGGGAAACAGTCTACGGATCGGGCGATCGCCCCGACCAATGCCTCACCTTCTACAATTTCAATCCCTTCCCCAACCAACAACCCTCTTGCTAAATCACAAGCATCTTCAAAAGCCAGCGGCGAAACATCTTCCGTAAACATGTCATTGGTAGGGGCATTGGCATACCCCTTTTCCTTCAGCCGAGTAATGACATGATGCAGCCCAATGGATCCGGTAAACACCATCCGCACCGTGGGCACCATCTGCCGCAGAGATCGCAACGTATCCAGCACTTCCATCGCTGCCGCCTCATCTTGATCGCGCTTAAGGTTGTCGAGCATCATGGGGATCTCATCCCAACAAAAAATCAGCAAGCCCTCCTGATGCTCTGCCAAGTCTTCCATCGTTTTGGTCAGAATCGTTTTCCAGTGAGGAGCCGCCTGTTTAGGCAACTTCAGCCCCTTCAGCTCAAACCCGCCAACTTGATCCATAAAGAGACGAACCCGATTCATGGCGCGTCCCCTCCCGCTCAGATCTGCCTGTACATCCTGATACACGCAATCCACAAATTCCAGCGGTGTCCGTAACGCCTCCAAATCACGAAAAAACACCCGCATTCCGCGCTGAGGCTCTGCCGCCATCTTTTTGACGATGCTGGTTTTGCCCATCCGCCGCTCAGCCGTCAACACCAAACTCTGCCGTTCTAGGATGCTCCAGAGCTTTTCGATAAGGCGATCACGCCCCACCACTTCATTGGGTGCCAATGCCCCACCTGGATTTGTTTTCATGAATATCAAAAATACGTCAATTTTTATTTACGTTATTTCTAACGTACGTTGATTTTAACGTATTTTCAAGTTATGGATTGTCACAATTCTCTGGCAAGGTGGCAGATACTCTAATTGGGTAGCCCATTCGTCCCTTATGTTAGGTCTACTATGAATAACTCCTCAAAACTGGCGATCGCCACCACCCTTCTCCTCCTGCTCGCGCTGCTCTTTAACCCCATTGTTCTCA
>JAGVDA010000209.1 GCA_020058975.1 Thermosynechococcus sp. WC_1
AATGGGGCCATCGTAGACAAAAATATCTATATAGTCACGGTTGCGATCGCCCCCTGCCAAGAAACAGCGATAGGGTCGCGTCGGGTCAATCTGTCCGCCGCCAACGTCCTGCCACGGGTAGTCCATGCCTTGGGGGTCAGCCTCTGGGGCAATGGGTCGGCACCGCTGCACCTGGGAAGGCGCTAAAACAACAAACTTGATACCTTCTACAATGAGAACTTCTAGAGTGGCGTAGTCTACGGCGGCTTCTGCTAGCCACATGCCCTCAGTTTCGCGGTTAAAGCGAGATTGAAAGTCGGCCTTGCCCCAACGGATCTGGGTGACTTTATCTTGGTGGTTGGCGAGGGGCAGAATAATGTGGTTGTAGACCTGGGCGATCGCATTGCCGTGACCGTTCAGCCTTTGGCAGCTATTGCGATCGGCTTCTAAAATGCGCTGATAAACTTCACCGTCGTACTGCTCTAGCCAGCTCATCAGCGTGGGGCCAATGTTAAAGCTGAGATATTCAAAATTGTTGACAATTTCGACGACCTCGCCCGTTTCGTTAAGGATGCGGGCAAAGGCATTAGGGCGATAGCATTCGTGACAGATGCGCTCATTCCAGTTGTGGAACGGGGCTGCACTGGACTGCCGCTCAATGGTACCAATGTAAGGGTTTTCGCGCGGGGGCTGATAAAAGTGACCGTGAAGCGTGACATACACGCCTTTAGAAGCTTCGGTCGGCAGGGGAGCCGAAAACATAGGGGATCGGATGGGGTCTGTGGTGCGCCGATCTGCCTGGGTATTC
This sequence comes from Thermosynechococcus sp. WC_1, assembly GCA_020058975.1. Taxonomy (GTDB): domain Bacteria; phylum Cyanobacteriota; class Cyanobacteriia; order Thermosynechococcales; family Thermosynechococcaceae; genus JAAURS01. The sequence goes on from JAGVDA010000209.1 coordinate 788, forward strand.
AGGTTTTTTAAGAGCTGCAATGTATTGAACTGTGCTTCCATAGATACGCAATAATGGGGTCTTATGAAGCTCAGCGCTAAAGCTCAAGCCGTCCTTAGGGCACCCTAGACGATCCCCACTCAAGTGGGGCCGTTTCTCAATAGAAATTCATTATTTTTTTAGAATTCGGCAAAGCTGCTCATTTTGTACGTCGGTGCCAATGGTAATGCGTAGCTTATCTGCAACGCCAGGGAGGTTAAAGTGCCTAACCAAAATGCCCTGGGTTTTTAAGTGCTGCTGGAGCGCAATTGCCGATATCTCTTGCGGCGGCTGCACCAACAAAAAATTGCCCTCCGAAGGCCAAACCCGAAACCCCAATTCGACCAAGTTTTGATGCAGGGTTGCGCGCGATCGCAGTACCTTTTGCACATTGCTATTTTTGTGAGCCTGGTCACGGATGGCGGCGGCTCCGGCAAGGGCGGCGATCGCATCTACGGCGTAGCTATCTTTAATTTTGTTGAGATTCTGGATGAGGGTAGGATGGGCGATCGCAAACCCCAGCCGTAGCCCTGCTAAAGAGTAGCCCTTCGAGAGGGTTCTTAGAATAATCACGTTGGCATGCTGCCGAACCAGATGTAGCGCAGTCGTATCGGTAAAGTCCACATAGGCTTCATCAATGACCAGCAGCCCCTGAAGGTTGGCAGCAAGCGTCTCTAGCGCTTCTTCTGAAACTAGATTACCGATGGGGCTATTGGGCGATGCAATAAAGGTAACGGCACCTTGAGCGTCTAAGATTTCTTGGAGCGGAAAAGTAAAGGCTTCATCGTAGGCAACTTCAATGGGCTGGGCGTCTTGGATTTGCGCCACGGTGCGGTACAGCACATAGCTGGGCATGGGATAGACGACCGTTGCACCTGGCTCTACCACCGCGCGCACAATGAGGCTAATTAGCTCGTCGCTGCCATTGCCCACGGTAATCCAGTCTGGAGGAATGTTAAGGACTTCGCTGGCGGTTTTACGAAAGGCGATCGCCGTGGGGTCTGGGTAGCGTCTGAGCCATTCTGGGTCGATGGTTTGCAGCGCTCGAAACACTTCGGGGGATGGCGGATAAGGGTTCTCATTGGTGTTGAGCTTGATGACAGGGCTGCCTGGTGGCGGTTGTTCACCAGGGGTATAGCCTGCAACGGATTGGAGATGTTTGCGTAGAAAGGGCATTGGTTTAGCAGATCTGTCCATATCCACCTTAAGGTGAAACCCTGAAGCTGAGCGTTCGTAGGGCAAAGAATGATTGTGGTGATGTTATTGCGCGATCGCCCCTCCTCACCCCCGCTAAACTAAAGCTAACCCCACAGACGAGTAACCATCATGACCCAGGCTGTCACTCGTAAACTCACACTTCAAGAATTTTTCGCGTTGCCCGAAGGTGAGCCATATAACGAACTGATCGATGGAGAAGCTGTTCCTAAATTGTCACCGAAGCGATTTCATTCAAGGTCTACAGGAGCGCTCTTCACTCTTTTAACCCTATGGGGGCAAGCTAAAGGGGAAGTTGGCATTGAATGGGCAATTGTTTTAACCCGCAATGGTAAAGATTGGGTGCCGGTCCCAGATCTACTCTATATTTCCAACGAGCGGCTGACCCTAGATGAATTTGAGGATGGCCCTTGTCCCGTTCCGCCAGAACTTGCCATTGAAATTATTTCGCCAGATCAAACCTTTGGGGAGATGGCTGAAAAAGCCACCGATTACCTCAATGCAGGGGTTCTAAGAATTTGGGTGGTAGACCCCAAGGCAAAAAGCATCACGGTTTTTGCGCCAAATACTGCACCTGTGACCTATCGGGGCGATCGCTCCCTCACCGATCCACTCTTCCCTGGCTTAGAACTCACCGCTCAACAGGTTTTTCAACAGGCTGGATTAGAACGCTAAAAGCGTGGAGAATCTTTCTGTTGCTTAAATCTAGGTAAAATCAACGTGTAGATAAAGAGCCATTCAAATCCGCTTACTTTTGAACCAATGTTATCTAAACTACGAGTTCAGCACTACAAAAGCCTCTTTGATACCGAAGTAGATTTAGAGCCATTGACTGTCTTCATTGGCCCAAATGGTTCTGGTAAATCGAATATCTGTGAAGCACTTTTTGTCTTATCCAACTTTCTTCAAAAAATACTGCTTCAAAATATAGTAGTTGACACAAAAGCTCACAATTTAATCCCTTTTTTATCAGAATCCTTGTCAGCGATAAGTCAGAGTTCACAGGATATTAAATCTAAATTTTGGCATGGAAATCTAGATTATTTGAGATTTGTTGCCGAAGCGATTCCAAAACAAAACAATCCTTCAAGCCCAGCCGAAAAATTAGATATGTCGGTTTACTATGCTCAGGGAGAAGCTTTTATTTCTTTCAGAGAAAACATTATAAAAGGAATTAAATATACTCTTCGCCTGAAAGAGTTTCTTCTGGCTAATCAATATATAGATTCTGCTTTTGCAAATGCATTAGAAAAAGTGAGTATTTATGATTTTACACCAATCAATCTTTCAAGCGGAAATCCATCGTCCGGTGGAATGAAAAGGACAGGAGAAGGTATTGCTTATGCTTTGGTCGATATTTTACATGCAAATAGAGTGAATTTTGACGAATTAGAAGACCGTTTTATACGTCTAGTGCCTAACATACAAAGAATTTCGCTGCCTCGTAAAGAAAGTCAGACTTTTACACTAGAATTGGTGGATAGATATTCAGAACATCACATCCCTGTTTCTGACATATCGGATGGAACGCTAAGAATTCTGGCATTTCTAACTGCGCTCTACCAAGAAGAGACACCAAGCATTATTTGTTTTGAAGAATTAGAGAACGGAGTGCATCCCTGGTTACTTCACAAAATGATGGAGCTATTAAAAATAGTTTCTACAGAAGGTATTAATGGTAAACCTGTCCAAATTCTAATTACAACCCATTCGCCTTTACTGCTAGATTACGTCGAACCGCATCAAGTCAGAGCCGTTGAGCTAGACCACGAAGGTAAAACCCAAGTTCATGCCTTACCCACAGATTCTGTGCGTTTCCAGAAAGCGCTAGAAGCCTACGATGGTGCATTGAGCGAACTTTGGTTTACCAACGTGTTTGGAGGCAATCCGGTGTGAATCGACCGATACGGATTGGACTCATTGCTGAAGGCGAAGCAGAATTAGGACCAAGTATCCCTTACATCAAACCCGAAGACGGAGGGAAGCTTATTGACCGCGATGCAGAGGGCGCACTCCACACTTTAATTCGACGAGAACTTGAAGGCTTTGGCTTACCTGACTGTCAGTTTGTTCAGAGGCACCCATCAAGCCGCGAGAGTCGAGTTTTGAAGCGTAGAGTTGGGCATTCAATATTAGAGTGTAAATACCTCGCTCAGGTTGTTTCCGTATGGAAACCTGAAGAGGTCGATATGATCGTGATTGTGGTCGATGCAGATGATGTTTTAGCCCAAAGACAGCGGGGTTTAGAACTTGCTCTCAACACCATTCGGGATAATCATTTGGACGTCAATGAGCAGACCGTGTGCGATCGCAGTGCAGGCGGCTTAGCCATCAAAAACTTCGATACATGGCTATTAGCCGATACTCAGACTGTTTCAGAAATTTTAGACGTAAGGCTTGAGCCACCTAAAAATCTAGAAGATCTGAATGATGCAAAAGACGTTTTGGAAAGTGCGATCGCAAACTCTACCTATCTTTGTGAAGACACAACGAACCAACGTCCACTCAAAATCAAATGGAGACTCGCATTCAAGATCGATCTGAAAGTCCTCAAGACGCTCTGCCCAAATGGATATGCTGTTTTTGCCGAAGGGTTAAGCTCAGCAGCAAAAGCAGTTGCCAGCGCTCACCGCTCAATTCCCCCACAGAACCCCAGACCTGATTAAGATCGAAGGGTAACTTCATGGGTTCTAGCTGCATGGCGCGGATTGTTCTGATCGCAGGGTTTGAATCCTTTAATATTGACCTCTACCGCAACGCGGCAGAACTCGCCGCTGCCCGCTGTCCCAGTCTAGATATTCGCGTCTTTAGCGATCGCGATATCACTACCTCACCCGCACTCATCGCCGAAGCGCTCATAGGTGCCGATGTCTTCTTCGCCAGCCTGATTTTTGACTATGACCAAGTGATGTGGCTGCGTGATCGCACCCAGCATATCCCCATTCGTCTGGTGTTTGAGTCGGCTTTAGAATTAATCAGCCTGACGCAACTAGGCAAATTTGCCATTGGCGATAAACCCAAAGGCATGCCCAAACCCGTTAAATTCATCCTCGATAAATTTGGCAATGGCAAAGAAGAAGATAAGCTCGCGGGCTACATCAGCTTTCTCAAAGTAGGGCCAAAGCTACTGAAGTACATCCCCGTTGGTAAAGTACAGGACTTACGAAACTGGCTCATCATCTACGGCTACTGGAATGCAGGCGGCGCTGAAAATGTAGCCGCAATGTTTTGGGTTTTAGCCAAAACCTATCTAAATCTCCCCGTTAGCGAAATTCCGCCGCTGCTAGAAACCCCCAATATTGGGCTGCTACATCCAGACCATCTTGGCTATTTTGAATCGCCCAAGGCATACCTGAATTGGTATCGCCAAACAAAACCAGAATCTAAAACCTGGTCAACGGTGGGGGTGTTGCTCTACCGCAAGCACGTTATTACCAAGCAACCCTATATTCCGCAGCTCATCGGGCAAATGGAGGCAGCGCATTTACTGCCTGTCCCCATTTTTATCAATGGCGTAGAAGGTCATGTCGCAGTGCGGGATTTAATGACCACAAGCTTTGAGCAGCTACAGCGCACCCAAGGCATCAACGCCACCCTCTCGCTATCGAAAGAAGCTGTCACGGTCGATGCCATTGTTTCAACCATCGGCTTCCCGCTGGTCGGTGGCCCCGCTGGCTCAATGGAAGCAGGGCGACAGGTGGAAGTTGCTACCAAAATTCTTCGCGCTAAAAATGTACCCTATATCGTCGCGGCTCCGCTGCTGATTCAAGATATTCATAGCTGGACACGACAAGGTATTGGAGGGTTACAAAGCGTCGTGCTGTATGCCCTGCCGGAGTTGGATGGGGCGATCGACACCATTCCCCTAGGCGGGTTGGTCGGTAACGAGATTTACCTCATTCCAGAACGGGTACAGCGCTTAACCGGACGGTTACAACAGTGGATTAGCCTGCGCCAAAAGCCGCTTTCTGAGCGCAAGATTGCCATTATTCTCTATGGCTTTCCGCCAGGATATGGGGCTACGGGCACGGCGGCGTTATTGAACGTACCGCGATCGCTCCTTAAACTCCTTCACGCATTGCAAGCAGAAGGATACACCGTCGGGGATTTACCCGAAGACGGCGAGGCACTCATCGAGCAAGTCCGACAGGCAGAGAATGGCTATACCGAACAGCCTGACTCTATTGCAGACCATGAGCGGCGCGAAGATTTAGCTACCGTCCACGTCCGCCAGCTCGA
>JAGVDA010000075.1 GCA_020058975.1 Thermosynechococcus sp. WC_1
GCAAATGGGTCTGCAATACTTATTTTCTGAAGAAAGTCAGTTTCTGCGTCGGCAAATTATTTTGGCACTCACAGAAGATGATCGGCTGCATACCGCCGAAGTACAGCGCCTCTGGGCACTCATCCAGCCCGATCTGCATCCTAGCAAGCTCGTCAATGCCGCCTTTGGCGCACTGGCAGATTTCTCAGGAGAGCTGGTTGCCAACCTAACGCCTTGGGCTGCTACTTCTACTGCACCAAAACCTTCAGAAACGCGTGAACCCCAAATGATGGGCAGCAAGCGGGGCTAATAACCTGTTTGTAACGTTTGATGAAGTGGTAGGATTCAGGAACAATCAAATTCAAGTGCTACGAGGGAACGCTCCATCTCATGTATTACGATCCCCCCTATTTTTTACTGGTTGCAGGCTTATTTGCGGGTCTTACCTGTGGTCGTGCCTTTGAAGTCACGCTGCGACAAGCTGTCAAAACTTGGTCCGAGACGCGCTCAACCCGAATCTTTCAGCAGCTCCAGGGCTTTTCCTTATCCGTTCCGTTCTTAGGGATTTGCGGGGGGATTTGCGTATTTTTGGCCTCTGGACTCAATATTTTTGGCCTACCGCTTCAGTTTAGCTACATCACTTCAATTATTTTGACCATTATGACGGGCGTACTCGTCTGGTCTCAACTGCGTAACCTTCTGCTTTTGCTCCAGGAAGGTGGGTCACGCGCCATTGATCTAGACGCACTAGAGTAAAAAATTGCGCTGCGCGGAAAACTCAAAACTAAGTTGCCGCAGTGCTATCAATGTGGCGGCAGCTTAGTCTATGAATCCCATCCTTCGAGCTGGTCTACCGCAGTAGGAGTCTGCATCTCACCACTCAAAATCTCCCTAAGCTGCATTCTTGGAATGTAAGGCCATCCACCTTCGGCCTCTATTTCTCGAAGCATGGCGTATAGCTCATGGCGATGAATGGGGAGCGCAGACTGAAAGTGAAGCTCTCGAACCTCTTGGTGTAGCTTCTCTAAAAAGCGTAAGATTTTGAGCAATGCCACGGGGTCTGTTTGAGATCGATCAACAAGCTGATGCAGATGAGCCGTGATCGCACGAAAGTCTTCTTGAAATAGCTGATCTTCAGGCATCTGCACTAAAATTTCTTCAAAACACAATCAAGCATAGCTTAAACCCCGTGGCAACAACCTGTTTAATCAGCGGCACCGATACGGGTGTGGGCAAAACTATCGTCACGTCTGCGCTGGCAGCTTACCTCAATACCTTTCATCCTCAGCAGAAGGTCGCTATTTTTAAGCCCATTCAGTCTGGGGTGGGCGATCGCGAGTATTACGCCGAGCAGTTTAATCTGTCTCAAACCCTAGCGCAAATCACGCCGCTCTATTTTGACGCACCTTTAGCGCCCCCCTTAGCCGCTGCTGCTGAGGGCAAAACCGTTGACCTTGGGTTAGCTTGGCAAGCCTTTCAAACCCTGACGCAAAGCCATGACTGGGTGTTGGTGGAGGGTGTCGGCGGTCTGGGTTCCCCTATCACCGCTGAGCTGACCGTCGCAAATTTAGCCTATGACTGGAAATTGCAGACAATCCTCGTGGTTCCGGTGCGATTGGGTGCCATCGGACAGGCAATTGCCCAGGTTGCCCTTGCCCAGCAGTCTCGCGTTGACGTTCGAGGCTTGATTTTGAGCTGTCCACAGCCATGCTCAACGCAAGATATTGAGAATTGGGCATCTATTGATTTACTAGAATCATTTACCCGTTGCCCCGTTCTAGGGATTTTGCCTTACCAAGCCGATCTTTCGTTAGAGAACCTGACTCAAGCTGCCGCGCAGTGGGAGATTGAAACACTGCTTCCCCACGCTGCTTCTCATCGACTAAAAACAGGCTGAAACAGCCTTTGAATATAAAGCTTCAGCATTAGGTAAAGCGGAATTTGATAATACTCTAGGCAAAACCAACCCACAATGGAGCTGTGAGACAAAAACGTCAGCCCAGTCCATAGCAGCGGAAATGATGTGCCGCCGCCATCGGGGTTGGGTAACGGTGGAAAAGTGTGGTTAGCAAGCCACACCAGTGCGGTCGGCACCAGCACAAAAGCAAGGCCAAACCCCCAAAGCAGCAGCAGCGACTCCTCCGTGACCACGCTTCGCGCTGAAACCCAGCGATCGCCCGTCCATCGCCACTGGAGTGGCGCAGCCGTATCTTCGAGTCGCAGATATTGGTGGGGCAGATCCACCGTAAAAATATGGCGACAAAACCCACAGGAAAAAGCATCTACTAAAAATAGCCCCTCGATTTGACCATAACGACAAACCGGACAGGGATAGCGATGGTCAAAATCTAACGACTGCCTCAAAATCGGCAAGTCGGGTTGTTCTGACGCTTTATCATTAGTCATAGACCTTCGCCATAAATTAGAGTCCATAGCGTTTGAACGCTTGCTGTACCTTCACGTCAGTAAAAAAATACGGTAGAAGGGATAGCAGAAGCAGCCTTATCAGCAGCTTAACAAGCTTTCCTTCTACCGTGCCTCAATCATTCTAAGATTGAAGACCTTTTCAATAAATTTTGTTTAAGTTCTGTTTTTATGAGGGTTGTTTTAAAAGACGCCTAAGGCAGA
>JAGVDA010000338.1 GCA_020058975.1 Thermosynechococcus sp. WC_1
CGCGGCAGCGTACTTAAGCCATAGGAAAACGCTTCCCCTGCTACCGGAATTGTCAAACGCTTACTGCGTGGCGTATCAGTAATTTTGGCCTGCCACTGAGAACCCCGACTAATGCCAGCACCTCGCCCATAAAAAAATTGATTTGTTTCGCTGTCCGTTGAAGAGGGCGGCAGATCGCGCGGCTGCACTAGCCTTCCGTTCACCACTAAATTTTCCCAGTCAGATTTTTGCGGTACACCTTCTAGCCCATTGGGCGCAATAGCGGCATACATCGCTAAATAGGCCATGTAAACGGGAGCATCGCTATAAAGCTGAAGCATTGTGGAGCGCGTATTTGAAGAAGCGGCACTATTGAGAAGAATGGGCTTTGGGGGAATGTTTCGCCCTAAAGAGAATTTTTGCTGAAGAATAGTGGGCAATGTAATGCGGGAGTTTGGAAACACTGACAATCTTGAAAATGCAGGGCGCGGGACTGGCGTGGGCAGATTCATCAGCATTTGGGACGATTTAGGCGGCAGGTAAATCCGCGAAGGCCAGTGAGGAAGGCGATTGCTCCGCAGTAGCGCATCGGTCAGTCGGCTACCAGGACCTGAGAAGATTCGCCCTAAAGGATTTTCTAAAAAGGAGGGCAGCTCGACATAGGGCGCTTCAGGATTGCTCAAGAAGCTGCCTGCTTTTAAAACGCTAATCGCAATGGTTTTAGTCGCGCTGGGGTTGTAGATCAGAATGCCATTGTAAAGCGTGGGCGTGGTATCGGGTTTATCGGTCTTGGCAATGTGGTGGGCAAAGACATCAAAGCGACCCTGAAGCGGATAGTTGAGGTGTGCGCTGGGATGTAGTTTGCCTTGGGGTGGGAAGGTAGAGAGCAAAATCCCAGGCTCTCGAACGGCTTCAGGACTGTTGCTATTAAAAACTGGTACTGAATCTAAGCTTCCTGGCAATGGCCTAATATCTTGCGGCTGAAGAATTTCTCTGCCGCTAACCATGATTTGACTGGCGATGGGATAGCCGTTTATCGCCTGAAGGGAGGGCAGTTGCGCGGTAGATTGTCTGGAGACAGGAGGATTAGCGTAACTTGGAATAGCGGGAAGTTGGGTTAGTGCTGCTGCCGTCCCCAAGCTTAAAAATCTTGTGCCCCAATTCTGAACCATTGACATTTAATAAGCTAACAATTGGACTATGCGTTTTGAGGTTGGGTAATCTTTAGTGCGCCGCAACAGTTGCAGCAATGCTAAAAACGGCGAAAGATCCTTAAAAATTAGCCATCAGTGATGGCAAAGTACCCCCATCAGTTCGCAAGCTTTTGTAGCAAACCACACACAACCCTACCACTGCCTGCCAAATACAGTCTAGCCCTAGGGCAAGATCGGCTCGCTCAAACGGTTGCCGCCGCTTAAGAATATTTGTCGCCGCTGAGGATAAAAATGGGGTCTACTGCGGTAAAAACCTGGTTGTTGCCGCGAGTCTCTAGTCGGTTGATGACGGATTGAACCACTTCAACGTTGCGCGCCTGAAGTTCTGAGAAGGTCTCTGAGATGGCGTAGAGATGCTCTAGAGAGGTGGCGGTGGCGACAACTCGTCCTTGGGGCAACAGGTACTTCCAGACTTGGCGCAAGATATCGCGCACAGAGCGTCCCCCCTCTAAACATACGCGGTGGGGAGGTGTCGTGAGTTCCGCTAAGCACTCTGGTGCGCTGCCCTGAATCACCGTTACGTTTGTGACCCCAAAGCGATCGCAGTTGGTCCGAATCAGATTTGCCACTTCGTCATCGCGCTCAATGGCGACAATATGCCCGTGCCGACAGAGCCGCCCAGCCTCAACGGGAATGGTACCTGTCCCTGCGCCAATATCCCAAAGCGTTGTGTCTTCTTGCAGCCTGAGCTGAGAGAGCAGCAGTAGCCGAGTTTCCCGTTTGGTCATAGGAATGCCAGGGAGTTGATCAAACAGCTCGTCGGGGATGCCGGGACTCACATAGGGCCAGGGCAGCGAAGATGATTTAATAGGCTCAGGCATAGCGATAAGAAACGATCCAACGGTTTAAACACAGTTTAAACTTACCGCTTCGGAGTAAGGTTGCCCGTTGAGATGCAGAGTCTTTACCGAATATTGAGAACCGCTAAACTTGTGCCAGGGTAAAAATAGCCCAAAATTTGTGGGTAGCTAAAGCTTTTTTGGGCAAGCTGGTTTGCACCTTCTTGGCTCATGCCAAACCCACCGTGAACGTCTTTGACAATATCAATAGAAGACGCATACAAAGATTCAACCACTCCCCCCTGATAGGACAGCAAGATCCCTTTGGTCGCGTTGACGGCAGCTTGAGTGGTGTTGGTTTCAGATTCTGCGCCGTTGTAAGCCTGCCAGCGCGGGGTTGCGCCCAGGTCGTATAGGTCGCTAGCATGTCGCGTCATGTGGACAAGGGCATAGGAGCGAGCCGTGATTGCCTGGGCTTTGAGCGCTTCGGCAGGCCACGACGCAGGCATTTCTGCCCCCACGACGCTATAGAGATAAGATTCTAAGTCAACGTGATTGACGGCTAAGATGCCGTCAGATTGCGCGACCAACTGCACGGAGCCACGGTACCAACGACCTTCTACCGCCACAAGGCCATCCGCCGTTCGTGGCTTAATCCATACGACTGATGGGGTTTGCCAGTCTCCAATCTGGAAGCCGCCATTAGAGAGCGGCGTGACAGCAACGCCTGTCTGGGCGGTGAGTTGACCCAGTATCTGACCGTTCTGATTGACGATCGCCCCGTTGTCTGAGGTGGCGATGGTGAGGGTTTTAGCTTGAAGTGCGATCGCCACCCGCAGCGGAATCGGAGGCAAATTCTGGGCAGGTTTGGGGGTAGCCAAGGATGCTAAAGAAGCTTGAGCCTGAACAGTCGGCGCAGTGGTTGCAGTTGATGAAGAGGATTGGGATTTAACGAGTACCTTGGGCTGCATTTTAGGAACCATTGCCGCCTTTTGGTTTTTGTGGGGCAAAGGACGTGCCGAAAAAGTGCTGAGAACTTGGCTGGGGAGAGGCTGCGTGTTTCTAAACTTTGCCAGCTCGCGATCAATGAAAACGCTTGTGGGGATAGGTGGAACTGCACCCTCAAGGCTAGATGCAGCAGGGGAGACGCGAATATTGGTGGAGCCAAGCAGCAGCGGCAGAAATAGCGGCGCAACATGCCAGACTTTGAGTCTAACTTTGAGAAACTCGCGAGATGTATTAAAAGCCTTAAGCATAGAAAACTATTTAGCCGAAAGAGCACACACTCCAGAGGAGCAACGTTAATGTCTAGGTATTAAGTATCCAATTGTAGGTGTTTTATATAAATCAACCTTGCTGCCTAGAATACCTACTTACTGCTAGGGTTCCCCATTTATCAAAATTCTGTACAGACATAGACCTATGGCAACTATTCTCAGAACCTGGAGCTACCGCTATCCTTGGCTTTATGACGGTATTACAATGCTAACGGCAATTAGTGTGGGTGGCGAAGCCCGACTGCGGCGTTTGGCGCTCCAAAACCTTGACCTTCAGCCCCAAACTCATGTGTTGGATCTGTGCTGCGGCAGTGGCCCTGTGACCCAGGTTTTGGTGCAGTATTCACAACAGGTGACGGGGCTAGATGCTTCACCTAAGGCGATTGCCCGCGCCCAAGTCAACGTGCCCCAAGCTACTTTTGTGGAAGGGTTTGCAGAAGCGATGCCTTTTGCAGAAGCGTCTTTTGATGTCGTGCATACCAGCATGGCGCTCCACGAAATGGAGCCAGACCAGCGCCTTAAAATCTTGCAAGAGGTATTCCGCGTGCTGAAACCAGGGGGCGTTTTAACGCTGATTGATTTTCATGCGCCCACTAATCCCCTGTTCTGGCCTGGATTGGCAATGTTTCTCTGGCTGTTTGAAACCCATACGTCTTGGGAACTAATCCGCTCAGGATTGGAGGCGTCAATAAAGGAGGCTAACCTTCGGCTCGATCAAACGGTTTATGCCGTAGGGGGCAGTTTGCAAATTTTGAGGGCGCATAAGCCCAGCTAGGGTACTTACAATGACAGCCTCTGAAGTCAATGAGGATTCATCAAGCCATCAATTTTAAACAGCATTAAACGTTGCTTAAACAAAGATAAGTGAAAAAGATTCGAGTTTTTAGGTCAAAAACCCTTAAAATTCCCAAGTGTACGGTCTAAGACATGATCCATATAAATTAGGAGCAGTACCGATGAGTTGGCTACAAAGAATTTTTGGACAGGATAAACCCGCAGACCCTCAAGCTGCCATTAGCGGATCTGCTGCGGGTGGAGAAGCCATTGCGCCAGAAAGAGTCGGACTAAATGGCGAATATGACGAAAGTGGCTTAGCAAAGCGCGTTGCCCTCGCCTTTGATGAAAGTGCTGAACTTGCCGATGAAAACGAGTTGTGGGTTGCTCAAACGAGCGGAACCGTGGTCTTAAAGGGAAAAGTCTCTAGCCAAAACGCACTGAATTCAATGATTGATATTGCCAATTCGGTCAATGGTTCAACGTCTGTTGACACCTCTCAAGTAACCGTTGCTTAAGAAGGCGTTCGTCAAGACCCAATAAAATACCCCTAGGCCATATTAAAGAGTCCTAGGGGTATTTATATATGTGGGTTATGGGCTAGGAAACGCCTGCAAGCACAGGAGACGGCTGACCCTGAACCCGCTCAACTCGTGCGCCTAAGCCCCGCAACTTGGCCTCGATATTTTCATAGCCGCGATCTAGGTACTGAAGCCCCGAAATGGTGGTTTGACCTTCCGCTGCGAGTGCTGCCACTACCAGTGCTGCCGATGCTCTCAAGTCTGTGCCAGAGACAGGCGCACCAGACAAAAACGGTACGCCACGAATGACGGCATGATTGCCCTTCACCTTAATGTGGGCACCCATCCGAATGAGTTCAGGGACGTGGCCTAGGCGGTTCTCAAAGACAGTTTCTGTGATCACGCTATTGCCTTCACACAATGTCAGCAGAGACATAAACAGCGCCTGCATATCTGTCGGGAAACCAGGGTAGGGAAGGGTTTCGATGTCTGTCCCGCGATGCAGCATCCCTGGAACAATGCGGAGGGCGTTCCGGTCTTCTTGCACGACGCCCACGCCAATGTCTTTGAGCTTGGCGATCGCCGCAAATAAATGCTCTGGCACCACGTTAGACACTGTGATTTCAGACTGAGTAATGGCACCCGCCACCAAAAATGTTCCGGCCTCAATGCGATCGGGGATGATGGTGTAGTCAACGCCGTGCATTTTGGGCACGCCATCAATCACGATGGTATTGCTGCCCGCGCCAGAGATTTTTGCACCCATCGCATTACAGAAATCGGCGAGATCAATGACTTCTGGTTCTTGGGCTGCATTCTCAAGAATGGTTTGGCCTTCGGCTAAGGCCGCAGCCATCATCAGCATTTCGGTTGCGCCAACGCTGGGGTAGTCCATGTAAATGTGGGCACCTTTGAGGCGACGCGCAAACGCATTTACAACGCCATGCTCAATGTAAACTTCGGCACCCATTTGCTGAAGCCCACGAACGTGCAGCTCTACCGGACGTGCGCCAATAGCACAGCCGCCTGGCAGGGGCATTTTAGCGATACCCGTGCGCGCGAGCAGGGGGCCTAGGGCAAAAAAGCTGGCGCGTAGTTGACTGACGAGTTCGTAGGGGGCTTCTGTTTTGGTAATGTGGCTGGCATCAATGGTGAGCGCATCCGCATCGCGCTGAAGTTTAACGCCGAGTGCCGATAAAATTTTACCCATGCTCTCAATATCGGCAAGGGCGGGCATATTGCGCAGTTGACAGGCATCTGAAGCCAGTAAAGCGCCCGTCATAAGAACGAGTGCAGAATTTTTAGCCCCGCTAATCGCGACACTCCCTTTGAGAGAAGATCGACCCCAGATGTGGAGGACGGGTTTTTCTTCCTGGAGAGAGGTCGTATCATTCAGTAAGCTTTGAGAAAGAGTCATGGGTTTGTCCTCACACACCTAAGATTTGCCGAGAAAAGCAAACGATGGTCTAGATTCTACCTGAAAGAGTGAAATTTGCATCATTAAAATATTTTGATTTTTTAAGTAAGCGTAATTAATCCATGACTTTTGCTAAAGCTCGTCGCCCTCGATTTCTTAAAACCCTTTCGCAGTCTGGCTTGTCAACGCAGTTTATGGCTGTGGGAATTGTGTTGAGTGCGCTATACGTTTTTGCGGCGCTGTTTTCGCCATTGTTCCAGTCTGTGGGGTGGCTCCAAAATCCAACGGAGTTTTTGAGCAATCCCATTAACGATCCGCCTTCGCTAACCCACTGGTTTGGCACGGATGTGCAGGGCTATGACGTATTTTCCCGCACGCTGTTTGGCTCTCAAGCTGCCCTCCAGGTGGTGGTGGTGGCAACGTTGTTTAGCTTGGTCATTGGGGTGCCGCTGGGTCTATTTAGCGGGTATTTAGGGGGTCGGCTAGACCGGGTTCTGCTGTTTTTGATGGACACAATTTATACGCTGCCAGGGCTGCTGCTATCGGTGACGGTGGCATTTGTGGTGGGGCGCGGGGTGCTAAATGCGGCGATCGCCCTAAGTGTGGCCTATGTGCCGCAGTATTACCGTGTGGTGCGCAACCATACCGTCAGCGTAAAGACCGAGCTGTTTATCGAGGCGGCGCAGGCAACGGGGGCTTCCCCCTGGCGAGTGCTGACGCGATATTTGTTGCTTAACGTTATACAGAGTGTGCCCGTACTGTTCACATTGAATGCAGCGGACGCAATTTTGACTCTGGCGGGGCTTGGATTTTTAGGGCTAGGGCTACCGGAGGAGGTACCGGAGTGGGGGCACGACCTGCGACAGGCGCTGAGTGGCCTATCGACGGGCGGCATTTGGTGGACGGCGCTGTTTCCTGGGCTGGCGATGACGCTGCTGGTAGTGGGGCTTTCTTTGGTAGGAGAAGGGCTGAATGATCTCATTAACCCGCTGCTGCG
This sequence comes from Thermosynechococcus sp. WC_1, assembly GCA_020058975.1. GTDB lineage: Bacteria > Cyanobacteriota > Cyanobacteriia > Thermosynechococcales > Thermosynechococcaceae > JAAURS01. The sequence continues at coordinate 6,959 of JAGVDA010000338.1, forward strand.
GCGCAATAGCTGGCGGCAGTAAGCGAAGGCATGGGGTAAAGTCTCTATTCAGTTGTAAACCAAGGTTATGTGTGACTACAATATAGTTACGTTATGAAGTGTCATGGCAGCAGTATGAGCATTAGCGTTCGAGGCCGTGTTGTGAAGATTGGTAATTCTCAGGGAATTCGCATTCCTAAAGCGTTACTAGAGCAGAGTGGCATTGATTCTGATGTGGAAATTGAGGTTCAGCATCAGTCTTTAATTATCCGTTCTGCCAAAGGCGTAAGAAGAGGATGGAATGAGGCGTTCTCTAGCATGTCTGTGCAGGGTGATGATGATTTGGTTGATACAGCACTCGCCACAGAATGGGAACAGACGGAATGGGATTGGTAGTTCAACGGTTTGATGTCTATCTTGTAAGTCTAGATCCGACTTTAGGCCATGAAATTCAAAAAACTAGACCTTGCCTAGTGATTTCGCCGGATGAGATGAACCGAAATATAAGTACGGTCATCATTGCGCCGATGACGAC
>JAGVDA010000154.1 GCA_020058975.1 Thermosynechococcus sp. WC_1
ATCCACCTTACGCAAGCAAGATCGCAATCTCTTGAATGCGCTTATTGGATTGTTTTCGGGAAATCCCGAACCTCTCATCCCTCAGCCTGAGTAGTTACATAAAATGTTAACAAGTAGAACCGTTGCCATTTTGGAGGACTTACAATGACTTCGCCATCGCTGACGCCGGAACAGGAGGCAAAATTAACTGAGGCATTGGAGACGACTAGGCTATTAGAGCAGCAATCAAGAAGCATGAGTGAACGGGCTACTGAAATCGCAGATAAGTATTATCAACGTAGGCACGAAGCGGCGGTCTTAGCACAACAGAATTTAGAAAATTCCTGAAACCTAGGTTGGAGGTGATCGCAGTGTTATGAATGGGCGATCGCAGAAAGGTCATGTTCACCCATTCAACAGGCGATCGCAGTTTTTCTATGGTTGCTTGAGTTTGGCGATCGCAGTCCTTTGATTGGGCGATTGCCTTGGTTGGCTGTAGCGAAAACGGGTAGATCTGCAAATTAGAGTCAATGAAGGTGAATAATAATTGAGATTCATAATGAGAGCCTCAAAGTGAGCAAAAACTCCAAACAACTAAGCAACCCTTTTTCCACTGGCGGCGGTGGTGGACATTTTGAGGCTCATGTTCAGGCTTCGTTTGTCGCTCTAATGCTTACTGGAGGATATTCACCATGTCTTCCATGTTGGCCTATCACAGAGATAAAGCTACAAGGAAAAATTGACGGATTTGATACCGACGATTTGATTGTTTTTGTTGAAAATATCGGTACTAGAGAAAGACAAAGATTGCTTGGTCAGGTAAAGCACTCAATTAGCATCACCCAAGCTAATCCTATTTTTTTAGAGGTTATTCAGGCGGCATGGAATGATTTCAATAATCCGCATATTTTTTCAAAAGACAAAGACATTATTGCGCTTATTACTGGCCCATTAAGCGCAACGGATTCTCATAATGTAAAGTGGTTGTTGAACCAGGCAAGACACACTAAAAATGCAGATGAATTTTATAGAAATATTGAAAAGGCAAAGTTCAGCCCCGCCAAAAGCAGTGAAAAATTGAGTGTTATCAAACATCACTTAAAATTAGCTAACAATAACTCGGATGTTTCAAAAGACGAACTTTACTCGTTTCTCAATCATTTTCATCTACTTGGGTACGATCTGGGAAAAGAGGTTGGCGTTGTTTTGTCGCTCCTGCACTCTCATATTTCACAATTTAACCAACAAACTCCGCAGTGGGTCTGGTCACGGGTTGTTGATATCGTCCAAACCTGGAATCAAGATGCAGGCACAATCATTCTAGAAAAGCTACCCCAAGATCTAAAAGAGGCATTTAAGCAGCCAGTCGTTACCTACATTCCGAAAGAATTAATCATAATTCAGGCTGAATCAGTCAAAACGGACTGGAGTCAACATCAACATGCCACCGATCTTGCATTGGCAAATTTGATTGGCGCATGGAACGAAAAGAAAGAAGCGGATACTTTGATTCTAGAGAAGCTAACGGTTCAAAGTTATTCAACTTGGATTTTAAAAGCTAGGGAGGTTCTTAATCTTCCTAATAGCCCATTTTCGATCCTCAACGGAGTTTGGAAGATTACAGAACGTGGTAATTTGTGGGATGCACTCGGTCTGTATGTATTTGATCAGCATCTTGATGCTTTCAGAGAATTTGCTGTGGCTGTTTTGACTGAACGCGACCCTTCTTTTGATCTGCCTACGGAAAAACGATTTGCAGCAAACATTTATGGAAAAGTGCTTACCCACTCAACAGCGCTACGCATGGGTCTTGCAGAGGGGTTAGCTATTATCGGGAACAGACCCAGCGCTTTAATTCACTGCTCACAGGGCAAGGCTGAGTCTACTGCTGTTCTTGCGATTCGGGAGATATTCACAGACTCAGACTGGGTATTGTGGGGTAGCTTGAAAAGCTTGCTTCCCATATTAGCGGAGGCTGCACCAGATGAATTTCTGGATGCTGTAGAAAATGCCTTGCGTTTATCCCCATGCCCTTTTGATGAACTTTTCTCCCAGGAAGGGAATGGCATCACCGGAGGCAATTATCTGACCGGATTGCTTTGGGCACTGGAAAGTCTTGCTTGGGATGAAAAATACCTTGTCCGTGTTTGTGTTGTACTTGGCGAACTTTCTAGTCATGATCCGGGAGGTTCATGGGCAAACCGACCTGGTAATTCTCTCGTAGAGATCTTGTTACCCTGGCATCCTCAAACAATTGCCCCAGTCAAGAAACTTATGGTTGCTGTTCAAACACTATCTAAAGAGTTTCCAGAAGTTGCATGGAAACTCTTTATTAAACTGCTGCCCAGTCAGCATCAAACATCTATGGGGTCTCACAAACCTTTATGGCGTAATACCATACCTGAAAATTGGAAAGAAGAAGTTACTAGAGCAGAATATCGAGAACAAGTATTGTTTTATTCTGAACTTGCTGTATCAATGGCAAATTATGATGTGCCCAAGCTCAGTGAACTTATTAACCATTTCAATGACCTCCCCAAGCCCTCATTTGACAATTTACTTAAAGTCTTATCGTCTGATGCCATTTCAGCCTTTTCCGAAGACAAACGGTTACATCTTTGGGACAGACTCAAAAAACTCACAACCAAGCATAGACGATTTTCTGATGCTGCATGGGTGTTGAGTGATGAGTTACTTTCTTCTATTGAGACAGTTGCCAACAAATTAGCTCCAACAACCCCTTTTTACCTCTATCAGCATTTATTCTCTAACGGAGACTTTGATCTGTATGAAGAAAAAGGCAATTGGGAAGAGCAACAACAAAAGCTTGATGAACATCGTCAAAAAGCTGTAGAAGAAATATTAAAATTAGGCGGAATCGAATCAGTTATTCAATTTGCTGAGGCTGCCGAATCAACGTTAGGTCAAGTGGGATACTTTCTTGGGCAGATCGCAAATGAAGAAATTGACAGAGTTTTGCTACCTAAATATCTAGAGGCAGAAAATTGTAAACTCTCGTCATTCATAAAAGGATATGTCTGGAGCCGTTACGTTACTAATGGCTGGTCTTGGGCTGATGATTTAGACAAGTCAGAATGGGATGATGGGCATGTCAGTCAGTTTCTCAGATATCTACCATTTGCTAGCGAAACCTGGAAACGTGCCGAAAAGTGGCTGGGAGATTTACAGGGCGACTATTGGCTAAAAACCAATGTAAACCCCTATCAAGCAGATGAAGCTTTGAACACCGCTATTGAAAAGCTAATTGAGCATGGAAGACCTTATGCTGCAATCAACTGTCTGGAGAGAATGCGGTATGACAAACAACCAATTAATTTAGACTTATGTGTTGAAGCCTTGCTTGGTGCATTGTCTTCATCAGAGCCATCTAATTCAATGGATCCATATCACGTCGTAGAACTAATAAAGATTCTTCAGAAGACCCCAGAATTATCCTCAGATAATCTTTTTAGTGTAGAGTGGGCTTATTTGTCTTTGCTAGATGGTTATTACGAAGCTACCCCAAAATCACTAGAAAATCGCCTCGCCAACGATCCAGAGTTTTTCTGTGAATTGATTCGTTTGATTTATCGCTCGAAAAATTCTAATATCGCTACTAATAATCCATCTGAGAATACAGAGGCAATTGCAACAAATGCTTATCAGTTACTTGACGAGTGGAGTACTCTTCCTGGAATGCAAGAAGATGGCAGTTTCAACGACACTCATTTCTCAACTTGGCTTTGCAGTGTAAAAGAAATTTGTGTGGAATCTGGGCATTTAGAGGTCGCATTCATCCATATAGGCCAAGTTATTATCTATTGTCCACCTGACACAAATGGATTGTGGATTAATCAGACCGTAGCCGATGCACTGAATGCAAGAGATGCAGAAGATATGCGAGATGGATTCCATACAGGAATTTATAACTCACGCGGTGCTCATTTTGTTGATCCCACAGGAAAACCTGAGTTGGAGCTTGCTGAGCAATATCGACAAAAAGCCGAACAAGTCGAAAATGCTGGATATCAACGTTTTGCAGTCACTCTTAGAAGTTTGTCAGAATCTTATGAACGTGAGGCTCAAAGATAATTTTTCTGAAGTGCGATCGCCCTGCCCGTCGTAGAGCATTTGCAAAAGCGATCGCCACCATAGCCCAAGAGAATACGATCGCTCTATTTTTCTCCCACTAAAAAATCCCCCCTGCAAAAAGAGTGCATCAGGGGGGAATTGAATTCAATTTAGAACTGTGATCAAGAGACGTTTATGGCTCAGATCGGAACGATCAACACCAGTTAACCATTCCGACCAAAGTGTGACTACTTGCTTTCTGAAAATTCAGCGTCAATCACATCATCTTCAGAACCCGTGCTGCCTGATGCAGATGCGTCAGAGCCTGCACCTGCATCAGGCGCACCTTCGCCTGCCTGCTGATACATGCTGGTGCCGATCGCATAGAGCGCCTGCTGAAGTTCGCTCGTGAGGGTCTTCATTTGCTCAGAGTTATCGGCGGCGATCGCCTCTTCCAAGGACTTAATCAAACCTTCGATCTTCTCCTTGTCCGCCGCAGGTACCTTGTCAGCAAACTCAGCCACCTGCTTGTTGGCTTGGTAGACCAGGGTATCGGCTTGGTTTTTGACCTCAACCTTTTCTTTGCGCTCACGGTCAGCTTCGGCATTAACCTCGGCATCTTTGACCATGCGGCTGACCTCATCATCAGAGAGCGTAGAAGCGCCAGTGATGTTAATAGACTGCTCCTTGCCGCTGCCCTTATCCTTCGCGGTGACGTTAAGGATACCGTTAGCATCAATGTCAAAGGTGACTTCGATCTGAGGCACGCCCCGCTGAGAAGGGGGAATACCGTCTAGACGGAAGGTTCCTAAGCTCTTGTTGTCGTTCGCCAGCTCGCGTTCGCCCTGAAGGACGTGGATTTCCACATTGGTTTGACCATCCACGGCTGTCGAGAAGGTTTCTGACTTCTTGGTGGGGATGGTGGTATTGCGGGTAATGAGCTTGGTCATTACGCCACCCAAGGTTTCTACACCCAGAGACAATGGCGTAACGTCGAGCAGCAGAATGTCTTTGACTTCACCCGCCAAAACACCTGCCTGAATGGCAGCACCCACGGCAACCACTTCGTCAGGGTTTACGGTTTGGTTGGGGTCTTTGCCCAAAACCTTACGCACCAGCTCCTGCACCGCAGGAATTCGGGTCGAACCACCCACCAAAACAATTTCATCGAGGGCGTTCTTGTCGATTTTGGCATCTCGCACCGCGTTCTCAACGGGGATGCGGCAGCGATCGATGAGGTCGGCACAAAGCTCTTCAAACTTGGCGCGGGTCAGGGTTGTGTCTAAATGCTGAGGACCATCTTGGGTTGCCGTAATGAAGGGCAGGTTAATCTCGGCCTGGGTGACGCTAGACAGCTCAATCTTGGCCTTTTCTGCGGCTTCGGTGAGACGCTGTAGAGCCTGACGATCTTTACGCAGGTCAATTCCAGTGCTTTTTTGGAAATCAGAGGCGAGGAAGTCTACAATTTTTTTGTCAAAATCATCGCCGCCCAAGTGACCGTCACCGGAGGTAGACATCACTTCAAATACGCCGTCGCCCACTTCTAAAATGGAGACGTCAAAAGTACCACCCCCCAAGTCAAAGACCAAAATGGTTTCATTGCTCTTGCGGTCTAGGCCGTAGGCCAAAGATGCAGCAGTCGGCTCGTTGATGATCCGCAGAACTTCAATGCCTGCAATTTTGCCCGCGTCTTTAGTGGCCTGACGCTGAGAGTCATTAAAGTAGGCCGGAACCGTGATAACCGCCTGGGTTACTTTTTCACCCAAATATTTGCTGGCATCATCCACAAGCTTCCGCAGCACCTGAGACGAAATTTCTTCAGGAGAAAACTGTTTGCCTGCCGCTGGGCAATCAATTTTGACGTTGCCGCCTGTGTTCAAAACTTTGTAAGACACTTCGGTCATTTCAGTGCCGACTTCATCGACGCGGCGACCAATAAAGCGCTTCACCGAGTAAAAGGTGTTTTCGGGGTTCATGACGGACTGGCGCTTGGCAATTTGACCGACCAGGCGATCGCCATTTTTTGCGAAGGCCACCACAGAAGGCGTTGTGCGGAACCCTTCGGCATTTGCAATAACCGTAGGTTTGCCACCTTCCATGACCGCGACGCAGGAGTTTGTTGTCCCCAAGTCAATACCAACCACTTTTGCCATAAGACGTTATCTCGCTCCTTGATCCAAAACTTAGTCGGCGCTCCAAACTGAATTGGTCTATCGCCTGCACTCTCTTCTATATAGTGGCGCTCTAGAGCAGAAACCTTAAGGCGTATTTACCGAACCAACCGTAATCGGTTGTGTTTTTTGGGCGGAATTCAAAGCTGGCAATCTTAGAGTGACAATGGTAGATCTGGCGCAAACTCTGTTGCCTAAGAGAGCTGTGCTAACATCTTTAAAAATGTCTTTGTCAAGCATTTATGGGCAAAGTTCTGGTTCTAAACGCTTCCTACGAGCCGTTGAACATTACAAGCTGGCGGCGTGCCATTGTTTTGTTGATAAAAGAGAAAGCTGAGCAGGTTGAGCATAACGGGAAGTATGTGTACGCAAACTTCCCGTTGCCGACGGTCATTCGCCTGCGTCAGTTCATCCATTTACCCCACAAAGAAATCTCCCTCACGCGCCGCAACATCTTGAACCGTGATGGGCATTCTTGCCAATATTGCAGCTACAGTGGCGATGACTTAACCCTCGATCACGTCATGCCCAAGTCACGGGGCGGTAGCGACAGTTGGGAGAATATTGTTGCCGCCTGCGTAAAGTGCAACGTCAAAAAAGGAAATCGTACCCCCCAAGAAGCGCGAATGCCCCTGCACCAAAACCCAAGGCGACCGTTTAGCAGCCTGTACTTTGAAGTGAATAAACAGGTGCAGAATGGCGGTCATCAAGAGTGGCGCAAATATATGATTGGCCTATGAATTTGAAATTAAATGTGCAATTCAATTTCAAATAGAAATAAATCATCCCTCAGAGTAAGACCACTCTATCCCTGTGGCACCCTATGATGAAGAGAGTGTGAAAGTGGATCGGCGTCAAGACTCAATTATTAACCTTTTAATTTCTGAATACTCCTGAGCGTCCTATGGTGCAGAGTTCTTTGTCGACTGCTGATGTTGAGCCTTCCCTGGCATTACACCCTACAGAAATCTTGCTAGGAGACGGTGAAAAAATCCAGTCTCGCTTAGGGCTATCTAGCCCAACCCAGCGCATTGCGGATGCCCGTGGAGACGCACTGATCCGCGTCCTTGACAAGCACCGAGGCGAGCGACATCTTGTCATTTTGCAAGATTTCCCTGACCCCGATGCGTTGGCATCGGCCTGGGCATATCGTCTGATTGCAGAGCGTTTTGAAATTCAGTCCGATATTGTCTACGGCGGTACCCTCAGCCATCAAGAAAATATTGCCCTCGTAAAGCTGACCGGGCTTCCGGTTCAGCGCTGGAATTGCCCCACCGCAAAGGCAAAAGACTGGTCTGTCTACAAAGGCTGCGTGCTGATTGATAACCAGGGGACAACCAGTCAGCTCATGCCCTTAGTACAGCAGGCAAAACTCCCCATTTTGGTGGTGATTGACCACCATAGCGCCCAAGATGATCTACACGCCGAATTTTTAGATATTCGTACCCATACGCGCGCAACGGCGACGATTCTGACCCAGTATCTTCAGGCTGGGCTGCTCCATCTCGACAACGGCACCAGCGAGCATGTGAAGTGCGCCACGGCGCTTATGCATGGGCTTCGATCTGATACGAATGGATTGCGCCAAGCTCAGGAAGAAGACTTTTTGGCGGCGGCTTACCTGAGTCGATTTTATGACGCGCAAACGCTGAACACGGTATTGCAGTCTACCCGATCTAAGCAGGTGATGGATGTGATTGAGCGATCGCTCAAGAACCGCTCTATCCAAAACAACGTCAGCATTGCTGGGGTGGGTTTTTTGCGCTATGACGACCGCGATGCCATTCCCCAAGCGGCGGACTTTTTAATTACCGAAGATAACGTCCATACGGCGGTGGTTTACGGCATTGCCCATGATGAGGATGAGGAGCTAGAGCTGGTGGTTGGCTCTCTGCGAACGACGAAAATTACCCTTGACCCCGATGAGTTTATTAAAGAAGCCTTTGGGCAAGATGCCCAGGGGAGATTTTTTGGCGGAGGGCGATCGCTGGCAGGCGGATTTGAAATTCCCATGGGCTTTTTGTCGGGGCTTAACGAAAACTCCGAGTACGCCAAACTAAAGTGGAGCGTCTTTGATACTCAAATTAAGCAAAAGCTGCTGCGCCTGATTAACCCCGAAGGCAGCATGATTCGCACCAATTAGTCGCCCTCGTACTTCAGAAACTTTTTGCACCCATTGCAGTGCAGCATCTTTCTGAGATAAGTTAACATTAGTTAATAAAAGCAATAAAGTTACGTCCGGCCCCCATTCAGCCAGGAGGAATGAGATCTCGTGAATAATAAGCGGTGGAGAAATGCAGGACTATACGTCCTTTTAGGGATTGTGGTCTTGGCTTTGGCGACCTCTTTCTTAGACAAACAGCCCGTAGCAAAAGAGACGTGGCGCTACAGTCAGCTCATTGAGGCAGTTGAAAATCGCAAGATTGAAAAAATCGGCTTGAGCGCAGATCGCAGCCAAGCCCAAGTCATTACGGCAGACGGCACTCGGGTACAGGTCAATCTTCCCCCCGATCCTCAGCTCATTGATATCTTGACCGAAAATAAGGTGGATATTAATGTGATGCCGCCAACGGATGAAGGCTTTTGGGTGAGAGCAGCGAGTACGTTCTTAGTGCCCATCGCACTACTGGTGGGTCTGTTTGTTCTGTTCCGTCGCGCCCAAGGTGGCCCTGGAAACCAGGCCATGAACTTCGGCAAGTCTAAAGCCCGCGTCCAAATGGAGCCTCAAACCCAGATTACGTTTAACGATGTAGCAGGGATTGAGCAAGCCAAGCTAGAGCTAAGCGAAGTTGTTGACTTTTTGAAGAATGCAGATCGCTTCACGGCCGTGGGGGCCAAAATTCCGAAGGGTGTTCTGCTAGTTGGCCCTCCTGGTA
>JAGVDA010000074.1 GCA_020058975.1 Thermosynechococcus sp. WC_1
CATTTCCTTAAAGACACGGCGGTAGCTGCCCACAGAGTCGCCGTACTGGCGGGTGCGCTCTAGCAGGTGAGAGAGACGGCGATCGCCCCTCGAAATAAGCGCCTGAATGACAGACCAGCTATAGCTTTCGGGTCTAAATTCAATACCCTGCTTATGCAGATGCTTTTGAAGCATTTTGAGGCGTTTTTCGGCTAAGGGCTGTACGCCAAACCACTGAAAGGGCGTATGGGCTTTAGGCACAAATGTGCTGCACCCAAAGGTGAGTCGCAGCCCAGGTACTGCTTTCTTTAGAGCGCTTAGTAGGGCGAGGGTTGCTTCTAAATCTGCTTCTGTTTCACCTGGCACCCCTGCCATGCCATAGAGCTTGAGGCTGCTGAGACCTCCCGCTTTTGCGTGGGCGGCTGCGGCAAAAATCGAGTCGTTTTCGAGCTTTTTATTCACAATTTGCCGCAGTCGCTCTGAGCCGCTTTCGATAGCAATAGTAATAGAGCGGGTATCGTGGGTAGCTAAGGTGCGCGCCAGCTTTTCGGTGACGGTATTGGTACGCACCGACGCAATGCTCAAACGCACATCGTCGCAGCTAGGCCGCGTGAAGTAGTACAGCAGGTCATCAAACTCGGGATGCTGCGTGACCGAAGCCCCCAGCAGACCAATCCGTCTAGTGACGGCTAAGCCGCGCTCAATGGCAGGGATCAGCGTGGTTTCAACGCTAGGGGTACGAAAGGGAAGGGTGGAGTAGCTGGCTAAACAAAAGCGGCATAGCTCAGGGCAGCTTCGCACCACTTCTACCATGTAAATGTTTTCCCAGGCGGCTTTTTCTGTCACCACTGTAGAGGCGGCGAGGGTATTGCCTCGGTAGGTTTGCTTTTGTACTTGGGCAGGAATATCTGCGTCGAGAGGCGTGATGTGGGCGATCGCCCCATCCATCCCCTCATAGCCAACCTCGTAAAGACTAGGGATATACAGACCTGGCACCTTGGCTAAATGACGGTATTGAGCCAAACGCGGCTGGTGGCGCACCTGCTGATAGGCATCAATAAACTGATGCAGCAGATGCTCACCATCCCCTAGCAACACCACATCAAAAAAATCAGCAAACGGCTCAGGGTTTGCCGAAAGCACCGACCCGCCGCCAAACACAAGGGGGTGATCGTCTGTGCGTTGAGCGGCACGAAGTGGAATTTTGAGCTGCTCTAGTAAATCTAAAAGATGGGCGTAGTCTAGCTCCCAAGACAGTGAAAAGCCGACGATTTCTGGCGAGGCGAGTATTGCCTCGCTTAAGTCAGTAAACAGTCGGCTGACCGCCACATCAGAACGCCCAGACAGCAAAGCCCAGACGACTTGGTAGCCTAGGCTGGTAATTCCCACGCTATAGGTATTAGGGAATGCAAAAATCAGCGGTACCGCACCCGCAGCGGAAGGTGCTGGCTCAAATAAAAGCCGTTCAGCATTAAATTCAGGATTATTAGATGCAGTATTAAATGCAGGCACTCGGTTGACTTCACTGAAAGAATTTTGGTCTAGGGCGTTTATTCCATCGCAATGCCCAAGAGCAGCGTTAAAGAGCAGTGCCAAAGCAGGTCTATGGGATAGAAACAGCTTGTTTATGATTAAACTAAAGGCTGATGCTCACATCAAACAGAAACCGTTAGGCATCTGCTGCAAGATGCTTTGGTTGACGCGAGTTATATACTGTTGTGAGGTTTAAGCGTGGGTTGCTGTAAAGCTCTACATCACTCCATTTAGATATCTGGGCTGCAAATGCCCAGATATCTATCATAACAACGCTTTAGATACCCAAGTTCAGCAGTTTTTAAGCAACCAGTTCCCGCGACAAGCTCATGCAAAAAGCTGTGCCAACCATTGATTGTCCAAACCTAAGATGCCGCGCGGCAAATCTTGAGGGCGATCGCGTCTGTCAAACCTGTGGGACAAGTATTCCCCTGCGCTATCTTTGGGTTGCAAATGCACAATCTAATCTTTATAAGGCTGGGGATAAGATTTTAGGCCGCTACTTATTCAAAACGCCTCAGGTGATGCTAGATACTCAGCCTGGACTGCCGATATCCAGTGCGTTTGATATTACCGATAGCGTTTTGCCCTATCTCAAGCTTTTTCCGTTTCGCCTGCACCTTCCTCAGCTTTATAGCTTGCTCAAGCTCGAAACGAAGGCAGCGGAGCCTCAAGTCTTGGTGCTATTAGAAGATGCACCACTTACGGTCGCTGATTTTAGTCAGGCCACTACGGCGATCGCGCCTTTTTCTGACCTGATTCCACAGATTGCCGTTGCAGAAACTTTCACCGAAGCTTGGCGAACGGCTCCTGTGCTAAGGCAGGTCAACTGGCTTTGGCAAATGGTACAGCTTTGGGAGCCACTTCAGCGAGAATGTGTCGCTTGGAGTTTGATTACCCCTGACCTGCTTCGCGTAGAAGGTTCGCTTTTGCGGCTATTGTCTCTAGACTTTAATGCCCAAACTGCTCCGGCGCTGGCAGCACTGGGAGAATTTTGGGTGAAGTGGTGTTTACCCTATGTGGGGCAGTGGCGCACTAAGTTTTCAGAGCTGTGCGATCGCCTGATCAATGAAGAGATTGACACCATAGCAGCCCTTTCAGCAGAGCTAGAAGCATGGCAAACTGCCGTGCGAGCCTCTTCACAAGTCAGAATTGATATTTCGACTCGGACTGACCCTGGGCCGAGCCGCGACCAAAATGAAGATGCCTGCTACCCTCACGGCGGTATGGTGCTTCAAAACACCCATGAAGGAATCATGATTGTCTGCGACGGGGTGGGCGGACACGAAGGTGGAGAAGTTGCGTCAGGGATTGCGATCTCAGTTTTAACCGAGCATCTTAAGGAAACACCTCTGACGCAATTGTCTCCCGATGGCATTATCTCAGAGTCTGAAATCGCCGTAGGGATGGCAAACGATCTGATTGTGAAGCAAAACGATCAGGAAAATCGCCACGATCGCGATCGCATGGGTACCACCGTCGTAATGGCGTTAGCCCAAGGCCATGACCTTTACCTCACAAACCTAGGGGATAGCCGTGCCTATCTCATTACGCAAAAGGGCTGCTATCAGCTCACCACCGATGATGATATTGCCACCCGTGAAGTGCGGCTGGGGTATCTGCCCTATCGAGATGCTGTGCGTCAACCGGGTTCAGGGTCTTTGATTCAGGCATTGGGCATGGTACCCTCCACCATGCTGCGGCCTTCCGTTCAGCGCTTTATCGTCGATTCAGACTGTCTTTTTCTGCTGTGTTCCGATGGGTTAAGTGATTTTGAGCGGGTTGAAACCCTCTGGCAACAGCATTTACTGCCGCTGCTGTCAGGGAAGATGGATCTGGCCGAAACCACTAAAATCTTGATTGCAGAAGCCAATCGTTTGAATGGTCACGATAACGTCACGATTGGTCTGCTGCACTACCATGTCCAAGAGGCTTCCTCATCAGAGCTACCTACCCAAATCGAGCATTCTCAAGCCTGGCAGTCTCCACCTCCGCCCACTCAGGCAGCCGCCGCATCTGCCAAGACTAAACCTAAAAACGCCTCCAGACATTCGGTCATCGCACCTGGCCAGCAGTGGCGCTGGCTAGTGTTGGCGCTGATTGCTTTGGTTGGTGGCATTGCGCTAGGTTTAATACTCTGGCCTAAAACTACCTCAACCCCAGAGCCGACCGTTGTAGCCTCCACGCCAGTGCCTTCTCCAGAACCTACGGTGGAGGATCTCAAAAGTTACTGGATAATGCCTAGTCCGC
>JAGVDA010000019.1 GCA_020058975.1 Thermosynechococcus sp. WC_1
CTGTTGATCCGACTCCGGATGAGACCGACAAAAAGCTTATGCGAGCACTGCAAGCAGACTCGCAGGTTTTGTCGTTCAAGCCGTTCTTTGCGGACTTTATTATCGTTGCGAAGAAGTCGTACTTCAGTATGGCAACGAATGACGGCACGGCATGTCACTGCGGTCATCAGGAGTATATACCGAAGCTGTAATTTTATGTTATAATTGCTTCATCTATGGAAATCGCCACCAAAAAATTTGCTCGTTTCCTTTTGGGCTTTGCGCTCATTGCCTTTCTCTCGGTGGCATTTTTTGGCGCATCCCAATCTATGGGCATGGAGATGAGAGATGACGGCACAATGGGCGGTTGTTTATTTACCGGCATGGAGGAAATTTGCACCATGAAATTTGATGAGCATCTTTCCCAGTGGCAAAGCATGTTTACAACCACAGCTCCTCAAAAAGCACTTGCTTTCGTTTTATCACTCTTACTCGCTGTAGTTTTCGTTGCGGTTGCGATTTTCAAACGTAATCTGCTTTTGCTATTTAGCTATTACACCACTCGCTGGCGGCTTTACATAAGACACAATCCGGAGCTCTCTCTTTTCAATCCTCTTAAAGAAGCTTTTTCTCAAGGAATTCTCAATCCCAAAATCTACTAAATAGGTAGCAGTTCTATACTTGCGGTTTCCCCAATTCTTACTATTGGTCGTATTGGGAAAACTCTCCGCAGGTATTTTTGTATTAACATAATTACAAATTCTACTTATGTCTCAACCACTTAAAAAAGTAAAACTTAAAATTCACGGCATGCATTGTGCAAGCTGTGAGGTCTTGATCGAACGAAAATTCAAAAGGATTTCCGGTGTGGAAAAAGTACACGTGAGTCATCACAACGGCAAGGCAGAATTGTTCTGCTCGTCGGACCCGAATATTCGCGAGCTGGATAGTCTGGTTAAGGAAGACGGCTATCGTGTATCACTTTGGGAAAATCACCATCAGGTGGTTCATCCGGAAACCCATAAAAATACTTGGAAGGACTACTTCCAGATGGGCGGTATCTTCCTTGTGATCGTTTCCGCCTACTACATTCTCAGACAGTTTGACCTCCTACCGACCATTGCCATCTCGGAGCACATGAGCTACGGGGTTGTGTTCCTTATTGGTCTGTTTGCGGCTGTGTCCACATGCATTGCAGTTGTGGGAGGACTTCTACTCGCAGTAGCCGAAAAACATAACGAATTACACCCGGAACTAACCGGCATTCAGAAATTCAGGCCGCACATCTACTTCAATGCAGGACGTGTTGTCGGCTATACCGCCTTTGGTGCCGCTGTCGGAGGCTTGGGTTCAGTTATCACATTGTCGCCCCAATTCAACGGGTATCTGACCCTGCTGGTTAGCATCGTCATGCTTCTCTTGGGTTTCCAACTACTCCACCTCTTCCCATGGCTTAGGCGGTTCAGTCCGAAGATGCCTAAATTCATCGGACATAAAATTCATGATTTGAGTGGCAAAGAAAGTAAGGGTGCGCCATTCGTTCTTGGTGCCGCTACGTTCTTTCTCCCGTGTGGCTTTACCCAAGCATTGCAACTCTATGTCCTAGCCAGCGGTGACTGGAAAGTCGGGGCGTTAACTATGCTTGTTTTCTCGCTCGGAACATTACCAGCATTGATTTCTCTTAGTGCCATAACGAGCTTTGCCAAAGGAGCATTCCAGCGACACTTTCTCAAGTTCGCTGGCGTTCTCGTGGTGTTGCTTGCGATCTTTAATATCAATAATGGCTTGGCCCTTGCCGGTATTAATGTTGACCTTGCATCAGCATTCAAGAGCAACGGGAGTGCTGAATCAAATTCTGTTTCAACGTCACAGATTGTTGATGGAAAACAAATCGTGGACATGACCGTGAGTGGATACAGCTACACCCCGAGTAAATTTACTGTCGTACAAGGAGTGCCTGTTGAATGGCGAATTGACGGAAGAAATGCTGTCGGGTGCGGTCAGGTGCTCGTCATGCCAACGCTTGGCGTTAGTAAGTATCTGTCACCAGAAGGGATCACCACCATCACATTCACACCAACCGAGACCGGCACGATCCCATTCAATTGCAGTATGGGTATGATGACGCGTGGAGCGGCATTTACGGTAGTACCTAATACAACTGGTGTTGTCGGTGCAAAAATTGATAACACTAATTCGGCCGGAGACTCATCGGGGTGCAACCCAGAGTTCGCAAACTGTATAGAAACGCAAAAAGTCTCGATAGAGGTCTCGCGTGAGCGCGGTGTCTATCCGGGATCGCTTACTGTGAAAAAGGGCATACCGGTTGACTTAACAATCGATAATAAAGTAGAGCTCGGGGGTTGTATGTCCGTCTGGGTTATACCGAAATATAATGTCACCCTTCCCATGAAGGTCGGTATTATTAAAGCTAGCTTCACCCCCACGGAAACAGGCACGATTGCCATGACCTGTAGCATGGGAGGAAGAATGGCACAATTTAACGTAATCAATTAACTCTATGAAAAACATCTTAAAAATGTGCACGAATTGGAAAGTGTTGCTGGGAATTGGAGTAGTCATCCTCCTTGCGTATTTGTTCGTGTCAAACATCGCAAGCTACTCATGGGTTTTGTTTGTGC
>JAGVDA010000475.1 GCA_020058975.1 Thermosynechococcus sp. WC_1
AGCGTGATGCCATCCGCTAAAACGGCTGCGAGCTGTTCCTGTGCTTTGGGGTTTGCAATCCATTCAAACTCGTTGGGGTTAATCATGAATCCTAATTCGAGTAGGATGGACGGGGCGATCGCCGGACGCGTCAAGGCCAAGTTATTCCAGTACACCCCATAGGAAGGTCGCCCTAGCTTCTGCACCAGATAATCATGAAGAAAGACGGCTAACCCTTGAGCTTGGGGGTGATACCAAAACGTACCCACTCCCTTGGTATTCCAGGCATCGCCGCTGTCTGGCAGGGCATTGTAGTGCAGGCTAATGGCGAGGGTAGGGGCAACCTGCTCAATTTTCTTCGTGCGGTCGTTTGGGTACAGGTCATCATCCCCTTCACGGGTCATGACTACTTTTGCCCCGCGACGTTCTAGGTTTTGGCGCAGCAGCTTGCTCACCACTAATGCCACATCCTTTTCGGGATATCCAGTGGGGCCAACAGAACCTGGATCATTGGCGCTACCGTGGCCTGGGTCTAGCAAAATAGTGGTGCCAGCTAAGGGTGAAGCCCCAGACCCTAGCTTAGGCGGATGCCGTAAGGTCAGAACCAAGCTTGTGCCTTCATAGCGGAGCCGATAGCCCCACTGCTGCTTGTTTTTGAGATGGATTTGGTACTGTACCTGAGATGGCGCAATTTGCTGCCAGTCTAAACGCGACAGCACAACATTAGGGGTTTGGGCAATGGTATCGGTTTGGGCAGTGGTGTTGTAGAGCATCAGAATAAAACGGTCATCCTCTTGCTTGACCGACACGGGCACAGGCACCTGAAGGGGAAACGTAACGGTAGTTTGCTCCGGTTGGGTATGCACACGGACGCTACGAATAATAGAGCTTGGCAATACGCCATTTACAATGGGGCGCGTTTCGCTTTGCTTAATCCAGCCGCCGTAATCTAGGCGCAGCCATTCGCCTTCTCTACCCGTGATTAGAGCTTGGGTTCCCTTGGGTAATGGGGTGAGGCGAGAATAGTCTGTGCTAGGGCCAGTCCGGGCAACGCCTACTTCACTGGTCACTTCTGCAACGGGCATGAATTGGGAGGGCAGAATGGTGATTTTTCCAGAGCCTTGCTTGGTTGCTGCCGCTGTACCCTGTCGCAGCTCAAAGATGGGTTTCCCTAGTTCACCAGGGGTGGTCAATACGGTGCATCCTTGATAGAGTCCAGGTTGAGACGCTGTACTGGGGGCATTTGCAGCGGTCAGGACGGCTGAATTGGGGGGTAAAGAGACGGCTTTAGTCTGGGGAAAGAGCCTCAGTGCTTGGTTGGCGAGACGGACTGAGACTTGAGACTTTGCAGGGGCGATCACACTAAAGCAAATCGGCTCGCCAACCTGTCGCGCAATATCGACCGCAGGGGTAAGCGACCCTGCGGCAAAGGCAAACCCTTTTGGGGAAGGGGGTAATGCTGAGATCCGTTTAACAATGAGCGTTAGGGTTTGCTCTTGAGATTGCAGCGTAATCGTATTGCTGCCCAACTGTAGCGGAATGCTGGGCGAGAAATGACCGGAGGGACTGCGATCGCCAATCACCTGTCCATTCACCGTAACCACCACATTGGCAGGCGCAGTGCCGATTAAAAAGATGCGGTCTGACGTGGTTTCATGATTGGGTGGCGGATAGACGACCTTAAGCGGAGGTTGGGCAAAGGCGGACTGGGTAAGTACAACCGTCGTAAAAGCCGCTCCTATCCAAGCTTTCATCATCATTTAGTTTGCCAAAACAGGATGGGCATGAAGACAGACCTGCATTAAATCCCCAGGGCCGCCACCCACTTGATAGACCGGACAGTGCAGTGCTTCCGAAACCTGTTCTAGCGTCATATCATCCAAAAACTGAGTGGTGCCGTGCTTCAGCATAAGGGTGGGAACCAGCAACCCATCGCCTAAATCCTTCCCCTTCAGCGCACAGATGATATCATAGCCCGTCAGCAGCCCCGTCACCGTCATGGTTTGTCCCCAATATTCGCTGTAGAGCGCCGCCATCTCAACGGTTAACCCTTCGACTTGATTTAGCTTCTCTAAAATTGGCTGGAACGCCTTTTCTACCGTATTGCCCACCACCCAGGTTAAGCGGCGTGCGGGGGTGACGTGGATTGGGAGCGATCGCGCTGCCCCTTCAAACTGCGTCAAAAACAGCCGGATGGAGCCGACTCCATTATCAATTTGAGGATAAGACTCGTAGTGAGACGCAGGGGGTAGCTCTCGACGGGCAATCAGAAACCATTCATCTGCCAGCCAAGCAAAGGTTGACCCGAAGGTTTTCTGGAACTGAGCCTGAAGCAATTGCACCTGGTCAATCACCTCATTGGCCTTCTCTGTGGTGACAGGAACCACTTCGTTCAGGTCAGGCCGAAACCGCGTCAGCCCGACAGGCACGATCGCCACCGATGCCACAGTGGGGATATCGCCCTGATGGAACTGGGCTAAATCTTGGATAGTCTGCGTTAAATGCGCCCCGTCATTGATGCCAGGGCACAGCACTACCTGGGCATGGATTTGCAGACCGCGCGCCTGAAACCATTTGAGCTGGTCTAAAATTTTGCCCGCTCTCGTGTTCTTTAGCAGACGAGTGCGGATTTCTGGTTCTGTAGCGTGAACCGAAACATACAGTGGAGAGAGCCGCATTTGTTCAATGCGTTTCCACTCGCGATCGCTCAGGTTGGTGAGGGTAAGATAGCTGCCGTACAAAAAGCTAAGGCGATAGTCATCGTCTTTGAGGTAAAGGCTTTCGCGTTTGCCAGGGGGCTGCTGGTCGATAAAGCAAAACGGACAGCGGTTGTTGCACTGAATTAACCCATCAAAGAAGGCGCTTTCAAACTCTAGCCCAATGTCTTGGTCGTACTCTTTTTCAATTTCAACGGAGTGAGGGTTCCCTTTGGTGTCGAGAACCTCTAGCTCTAGGTATTCATCTGCACATAAAAACTGATAGTCAATCAAATCTCGCAGGGGTTGACCGTTAATGGTAACGAGACTATCGCCGATTTCAAAGCCCACTTCAGCGGCGATCGAGTCTGGCAATACTTGACTAATACGGGCAGGACGAATCGCAGAATCGCTCATGGAGCCTTTTAAGAGACAGAAAAAATAAAGCTTGAAATCCTCTCTTCAATTTATCTCAATCCTGATGGCATTACCGATTGCTGTCTTCGTCTTAAGCGCCAGAACAAACAACCCATTCAATGACCTTGCATCATGCCATGCTACCTTGAGAAACCAGGTACCGTTTTACCCCCTCAAGCCCCTTGAAACTGTTAGCCCTCAGCAACGGTCATGGTGAAGATGAAGTTGCCGTTCGCGTTGTGCGGCAGCTTCAGCAGCTTTGCCCAGACGCTTACCTGCAAGCACTCCCCATCGTGGGTGAAGGTCGAGCCTATCAACAGGCTGGCATCCCCATTTACGGCTCAGTCCGTGCCGCCATGCCCTCCGGTGGATTTATCTATATGGATCAGCAGCGGGTATTGCAAGACCTCAAATCAGGACTTCTCTCCCTCACCTGGAGTCAATTCAAAGACTGTCGCCGCTGGGCGGCTGAAGGGGGCACCATTTTGGCGGTGGGCGATATCGTACCCCTCTTGTTTGCTTGGTTTAGCGGCGCACCCTACGCCTTCATCGGCACTGCTAAATCTGAATACTATTTAAGACAAGACGACACCGCCCTCAAAACCCGCCGTTGGCCTTGGCAGCGCTGGCTAGATTGCGACTACCTCCCTTGGGAACGAGCATTGATGCAGCACCGCCGCTGCAAAGCCGTATTCCCACGCGATCGCCTCACGGCCCAATTCCTCAAACAGTGGCCTATCCCCGTCTTCGACCTGGGCAACCCGATGCTCGATGACCTTGAGCCTACAGGCATCATTCCGCCCCACGCCTTGCCAGATCATAGGGCAACCATCTTACTGTTGCCTGGTTCCCGCCCTCCCGAAGCGTATGCCAACTGGCAACTCATTCTAGACGGCATTACGCCACTGGCGCTTCAGGGTGAAAAGCTAGTGTTTATTGGGGCGATCGCCCCTCAACTCAGCCTCGACCAACTTCAGCAGTTTGCCACAGCCTCCGGTTGGCAGCACAATACTAACCCCTCAGAGATTAAGGTTCCTCACGTTTGGCTAACCCTTGGACAGTCGCATTTGTTGGTGCTACCCAAAGCCTTTAGCGATGGACTGCACTTAGCAGATTTGGCGATCGCCATGGCGGGTACTGCCACAGAGCAATGTGTGGGGTTTGGTAAACCTGTGATTACCCTGCCAGGGCAAGGCCCTCAATTTATATGGGCTTTTGCAGAAGCGCAAACCAGGCTGCTCGGCTCATCTATTCATCTGATTGAAAACCCTGCCGATCTTGCGGTAAAGGTGTTAGCGCTTTTGCAAGAAGACCAGCAGCCCTTCTATCGTGAAAACGGGCACCAGCGCATGGGAGAACCAGGAGCCTCTATTCGCATTGCCCAGCAGATTCTTTTCGCTTTACGTTGAACCCAAGAAAATGAAGAAATAGGTCATTATTTACTAGAATTCTTAATTTTTACCGATTCTGTCTGGATTTAAGAAAGACCTTTGGTAAGGTATCAATACAGATTGAGTTCACCTTAAGACCCGTTAAGACCAATCTTGAGATACGGCAGTACGATGAGCGGGGGCAAGATTGGGATTCAATCCATCGCTGTTTGCCGATCTATTCAATATTTTCCCTTGTTTGAGAAGGATTCTACTTATGATATTTTCAAGCCGCAGCCTATTTCAGTCTTCTACGGCGATCGCCCTAGGCATTAGCTTTGCAACACCAGCACTTTTCTCCGGTTCGGCAGTTGCTCAGCGAACCTTTTTCTCAGATGTTTCTGGCAGCTACTGGGCTAAACCCTTCATTGAAAGGGTCGCCAGAGAAGGCGTGATGGCAGGTTTTCCGGATGGCACCTTTCGCCCAGAGCAAACTGTAACCCGCGCTCAGTTTGCCGCCATTTTGCGGAGCGCCTTCAGCGAAGATTCTGTGCGAAAAAGCCGAACCTTTAAGGATGTACCTGCCAAATACTGGGCTAATGTTGCCATTAATAAAGCCTACACAACCGGATTCATGTCGGGTTATCCTGATAACACTTTTCGCCCAGAGCAAAAAATTACTAAAGCTCAGACGCTTACTTTTCTATCCAACGGCCTACAGCTAGAACCACCTAAAAGATTAAAAAGACTGCTTTCTGTCTATCGCGATGCTGACGAAATTACAGAAGAAACCCGAATTGGCGTTGCCGCAGCTACAGAAAATGGTTTAGTGGTTAACTATCCCAAAACGGCTTTCTTAAACCCTAATGATGAAATGACGCGGGCTGACGTTGCTGCCGCGATCTATCAGGCATTAGTAAGTCAAGGTAAACTTTCTGCCTTACCAGGGGATTCAAAGGCGCTTGCCTACATTGTGATACCTGAAAAAGGTCAAGGTAGCGGTGGCGGAGTGGGCGGCAGCAGCGGCAATACAGGCACCATTCAAAATGGTAGATTGGTCGCGCGCGGCACAGCCTTTGCAGTAAGACTGCCAGGGGGAAATGACGTCAAACTGATCTTGGCACCCACCGATACGGTGCAAACCAATCTTGAAGTGGCTCAAAGCATCACCAGCACAAATGGAACGTCTATTATTCCTGTGGGTAGCCAGATTCAGGGACGGTTTCAGCCCGTTAGTATCAACGGTACGGGCGGCAGTCAATATTTTGCAGATCGTCTAGTAATAGATGGCAAAACCTATTCTGTCAGCCTTGCGTCAGACCCCATTGCGCCCACGTCTAGGCAGTCTGTGTCTCCTAGTTCTGTACAGGGTGGTCTTTCCACTATTGCGGGCAGGCTACTTCTCGGACGTATTTTTGGCGGTGGTACCGATCTCGGCTCTCTGCTGGGCGGTGTTTTAGGCGGAGGCAATAACAATTCTCTCGGCGGATTGTTGGGCGGGGGCGGCAATAACGCACCTCTCGGCGGCCTGTTGGGGGGCAATAACCAAAGCAATGACAACATTGTTGTGGTGGAGCCTTCAAAGCTGTTGCTTAAGCTGCAAAGCGATGCGCTGATTGCGCATGATGTGAGAGGGGGCGATCGCCCGTCCTTCATCAGCGCTAAGCCTTTGAGCCTCCGCTAAATTTTCTTTGCATAGGGAAAGGGCAATCAAAAGCTCTTTCCCTATGTGCCTCAGTGCTTGACCAAAACCCCAATCTCTTTCTGAATTGGTAATACATTTAGCGAATCGATCTGGGCGCAATACTCTAAATCTTCGTACAGCTTTAAGCCCACGAGCCGCTGTCCATGGCTGGCATGTTTAAATAAAGACACCAAATCATGCTGAAAATTCCGGTATAGCGCCACGGCTGCTACCGCTTCATCATTGCCTGCAAGTTCTTCAAGGGGGATTTTTCCGGCCTTTAAGACCCCTTCAACGACAGCACCCGCACAGCCCGTATCTTCAAGAGAATAACTGCCTTCCCACCCAGACCCAACGATCCACACTGTTTCTGGCTGATGCTGAAGTAAGTACTCAACCACCGTCGCTCGATTAATAAAAGCTGCGGTCAGAACGGTCTTTGCCGCCTGGATGCATTCTAGTGCGCGGGTTCCGTTGGTGGTGCTGATAAAAATTCGGCTTCCCTTCACCCGCTCTGGGGTGCAGTCTAGAGGCGAATTGCCCAGATCAAATCCTTCTACTGTTTTGCCACCCCGCTCACCAATGCGGATGCGATGGGTAGAGTCCCAAGACTCGCTCACGTCTATGAGGGTTTGTAAATCACTGAAGGCCTGAACCCCCTCTGCTCCAGAATTTAAAGCCGTTGCGATAGTAGATGTGGCTCTCAAAACATCCACGGCGATCGCACAGTCTGGCAATGCAACATTTTTGGGGACGGCTTCGGGGGTGTGATAGACAAATATTTTCATGATAAATAAATAAAATTTCCCGTGACCGACGGCAGCATTACTGCATATTTATATCCAGTAATGCAATGGACATAATAGCGCAGCATACCCCAAGGTATCTCTTAACTGAACAGCCTGACTACTTTCCACGAGCAAAACATCAACAAAGAATTTATTCAGTCCATAAGCAAGCGCCACAGTCTTTAGGCTGTGGCGCTTGCTTATAAAACTCAGCTAATCTCGGAACTTTGGTGCGTAGCTGAGACTATGAGGTCGATTGTCCCTAAACGGAGATGATGGTGCTATTTGCTACCGCCAAAGGATCCCATCATAGAACCCAATCCTTTAAAGGACTTACTGGTTTTCATCAAAACCAAAAGCTTTTTGAGGTCAACCGTCAACGTAGGCGTGGGGTAAGATTCAAGCAGACTCGTCGTACCCAATCCTTCCTTAGAAGATGCTGAAATAAGCAGTGCGCCTCTTAACGCAACGACTTCACTATTGCCAGGTAATTCGGTTGCGCTCGCAAGTTCTGTCAAAAGACCCTCCGCCGCAGGGGTCTTGAGCAGCTTATCGACCTGCACGACATTAAACGGAAACTTCATATTCAGGGTTTTGGTCAATGACTCCCTATCTTTGGGCTTTACAAGACTTAAGAAAGACCCTAGCTCAGCCGAAGGTGTCCCTGTTTGGGCGTACTCTTTCAAATCCGCTACTGCGATGGAGCGATAGATTGGCCCATACTTCATCGTGATTTTATCGGCACTCCACCCTGCCTCAGCAAAAACCATCGATCCAATGCCGCACAGCGCTAAGCCTGACGTAACACCAACAAACAAGCGACGGAAGGAACGCAGATTAGTCATAGTAAAATTTAGTTTGAATGGAACTTGTTTTGAATGGAATCGGTTAAAAAACAGTTGTTCAGTCAGCTTCGATTGAAGCTGAAGGCGGATGCTAGATTTTAATCAATGGGTTCACTTAGCAGGGTATAGCTCAAAGATGCTGGAGTTTTAAGCTATGTTCCCGAACAACTAAATTTTCAATTAAGTATGCAGGAAGCCAGCAATTCGGTCAACTGCGGTCTTTAAAATCGCGGGTTCGTGAACGAGCGCAAAGCGGACATAGCCTTCTCCACAAGTTCCAAACCCAGCCCCTGGCGATGCTGCTACGCCCGTTTGAGCCACCAGCGCCTTACAAAACTCAATAGAATTTTGCTGCCACGGCTCTGGGAGCTTTGCCCAGACGTACATTGTGGCGTCTGGGGTGGTTACTTGCCAGCCGATTTTGTGCAGCGCATGAACAAAGGTATCTCGTCGGGTTTTGAAGGTTGCGACTGTTTGGATTACTTCGTCATCACAGGTCATTAAAGCGGTAGTAGCTCCCGCCAAAATGCCCTGGTATTGGTTGAAGTCAACGATGGTTTTAATTTGCCGCAGGCCATAGATGAGGTTGGCGTTGCCAATCGCATAGCCAATCCTAAATCCACCCATGTTGTAAGACTTTGAAAAGGTGAAAAACTCAATCGAGCAGTTGCGATCGCAGTCTGCCTGAAGCACCGACGGCATGGGCTGCTTGGTAAACGCTAAATCCACATAGGGGAAATCATGCACCAGCGCCACGCCGTGGGCTTGGCAAAAGTCTACGGCCTGCTGAAAAAAGTCGAGGGTGGCGATCACCGTCGTCGGGTTGTGAGGATAGCTCAACACCATCATCCGCGCCTTTTGCACCACCTCGGGCGGGATGTCTTCAAAGACAGGCAAAAAGTGGTTTTCGGCAGTTAACGGCATGGGATGCACCTTCCCTCCCGCCAGGTAGACCCCACCCGCATGGGAGGGATAGCCTGGATCTTGCAGCAGCGCGTAGTCCCCTGGATTCAGAATAGCGAGGGGCAAATGGGCGGTGCCTTCTTGAGAGCCAATGAGCGGTAAAACCTCGGTTTCTGGATCTACGGCAATACCAAACTTTTTCTGATACCACTTTGCCGCTGCCTCACGAAAGGTTCGCGTACCGTGGAACAGCAGATAGCCGTGGGTGCTGGGGTCTAAGAGCGATCGCCCAATGACATCTAAGATTCGAGGCGAAACGGGCAGGTCGGAGGAGCCAAGGGAGAGGTCAATAATCTCTTGACCCTTGGTGCGCGCCAATTTCTTTGCCTGATCCATCTCGGCAAACACGTTGGACTTAAACGAAAGAAGTCGATTGGCTAACTGCATAAAATATCAGGCTCAGCCTCTCAATGAGAGTGAACCCTTAAGTGAAACGTCTATAAACCCAGCGTTCAGAAGGAGCGGCGATTGGCTTAGATGATTCCCAGAAAAGTTTATATCGCCGAGATTGTACCCTTCGACTCCGCTCAGGGCACAATCTCTAGTCTCTAGCTGGCTGAGCGGCTTGTCCTGAGCTTGTCGAAGGGAGTCGAAGCCAGCGGTAGGTTGTTTTCCAGAAATCGCTTTAAGCATTGACCGTCCCTTAAGCCGGAGGCTGCTGCTGCATTTGCGCTCGGATCTTTTCAAGTTCCGCATCCACCGCTGCTTTAGGAATATTCGCCACGGCCTCATCTGCCGCAGGCAGTGCGCCTTGAGCCTGGGGCGTTCCTGTAATAGACTTGGAGTTTGGATCCATACTCGCCCTAAGCTGCTCTAGCTCAAAATCTACGTCGCTGCCGCCTTCTAATGCCGCAAACTTATCGGCTAACGAGTCTCCGGCCAACTCCGAAACCGCTGCTGACTTAGCCTCCATCTCTAAGACCTTTTCTTCCATTCGGTCAAAAGTGCTGGTTGCCGAATCTAAGTTAATTTGCCCCATTGCTGAGCTAATTTTCTCGGTCGCTTGGGCAGCTCTGGCTCTGGCCTTTAGCATATCTTTCTTGGTCTTGGCTTCAGCAATCTTGCTTTCAAGCCCCATCATGCCCTTTCGCATGGTGTCAACTTGCCCAGAAGACTGATCGAGCTGCTGCTTTAGGCTGGTGGCAGTGGTGGCGAAGGTTTGCTTACGGGCAAGGGCTTCACGGGCAAGGGCTTCATCCCCTTTTTGGAGCGCTAGCTGCGCCCGTCGATACCATTCATCGGACTGGGTTTGAGCTTGGTTATACTGCTGCTCTAGCCGCTTTTGGGAGGCGATCGCCCCTGCAACGGCCTGACGCAGCTTCACCAAGTCTTCCTGCATGTCAATAACGGTCTGCTCCAGAATTTTTTCTGGATCTTCTGCCGCGCTGACCGTTGCGCTGATATTAGAGCGAAGAACCCGACCGATCCGATCAAATAAGCCCATGACGTCGCACTTCCTTCATCAAATTGTTCAACAGCCTGTTTCTAAAGGCAAAATATTCGCGTAGAGAGACGCACCGCGTAAGCCCCCGAACCCATTTTAACTTTAGCTTGTATGACCTTGGTGTTGCTAAAGCCGATCATAAGGCACCATCGCCCATCAAACCGTTTGAGACAAACGAAATGATGCCCCGCGGTTAGCTTTGAGCCATATTAGTTTTGAGCCACAATAGAAGCTGGAAAACCCTGGTTCTTTAGCTCATTCACCATCTGCTGCGCCTGCTGAAGACTCTCTAAGTCGGCAAGCTGAATGCGCTGTTGACCGTCCACCACCGCAATAAAGGCATCGGGCACAAGCTGTCGAGCAGTCTGAAGCGACGCTTGACTGTCGGTCGCCAGCACAACATAGCGCGACGCATTGGGATTAATGGGAGCGGTAGGAGTTGCTGAAGGCGTAGGCGTAACAGTAGCGTTAGCCACTGGATTGGGGGGAACTCCTTCTGTGGGGGCGATCGCAGCATTGGGCGAAGGCGGTAGTGATGCAGACGGCGATACGAGAGGCTGAGGCGTTGGCACAGAAACGGGCTTCAAAGAAAACCATCGCATCGCTAAAACCCCTAAGAAACCAGCCAATGCCAGTAGTCCTAAAATCAGTAGCGTAACCCCTGAGATCACCACCCAAGAACGTTTTGCAGCGGTTCCACCGTCCTCAACTGGGGTGATCTCAGCCTTTGCCGGATCGTCTAAGTGCTTGAGCAGTGCTTCTGAAGACTCTAAGTAATCTTCAATCGACGGGTCTAAAAACTGATCAAAGGCTTTAGGCTCAGCCGTTAGCTCCGCACCATAAGATTCTGGAAGCGTTTCAATCTCATCATCTTCAATAACGGCAGTCATTTCTTGATCTACTGCCTCTGCGGGTGCAGTTTCAGAGCGCTCATCAGATTTGCTCAAGGAGCCAGCCAAAGCCTCTTCTGATGAATCGTCGTGACTAAATGGCTCTAGGGCTAAATCAAAAGATTGCGGCGCTGAAGCTTCCATTTCTGCGCTGGGTAGTGCAGCCAGTGCCATACTCTCTTGTTTCTGACGGTTGCGATATAGCGCTAGCTCAGACTCTAAAGAGAGGTCTAGACAGGCGATCGCCGCTTTAAGTTCTTCGGGCAATATTACGGGTTGGTTCTCTACAGACATACGCTTCCACTCTAGATTGCCGCTTTTGGCCTTTTCAGCTTTGCACTAAGTTTAGACATAACTCAAGCCCTACTGCCGAGTCGCACTAGACCACAGCGCTCAGCTAGGCTTATGAGTACTTACTGATGCGATTTGCAAAGCCCTATGGACTCCCTCACCGCCACAACTTTACAGAAGGCTTTTCCGCCAAAGCTCCCAATCTTAACCATCTTACGGTTAGGGCTATTTCAAATGGGGTTAGGCATTATGTCTATTCTCACCCTAGGCGTTCTTAATCGCATCCTGATTGACCCCGCGTTCCTTGCCATTCCCGCAACCATTGCGGGGGGAACCTTGGCAATGTATCAATTTGTCTCTCCTATTCGGGTCTGGGTGGGGCAACTTTCAGACTCTAAACCGCTGCTCGGCACCCATCGCACCGGATACATCTGGATAGGCACAACGCTATTTACGCTGTGCGCGTTTAGTGCGGTTCAGGTGATGTGGCGCTTAGCCGATAGCCTAGAGCAAAATGGCTGGGCAACCAGCACCTATGGCTGGGTGGGTTTGCTAGCGCTAATGTTTGCCTTTTATGGCGTGTGCGTCAGCTTCAGCTCTACCCCCTTTGCCGCATTGCTCGTGGATGTATCGGACGAAGACAACCGCTCTAAGGTCGTGGGCGTGGTGTGGGCCATGCTGATGGTGGGCATTGTGATCGGCGCAGTGACGAGTGGGGTTTTGCTCAAGGGGCTGACGCCAGAAACCCTGCAAAGTTCTATCAATCGGCTATTTATGGTGTTACCCGCCTGCGTGGTGGGGTTGGCCTTCACCGCCACGGTTGGGGTTGAAAAACGCTACTCTCGCTACGGATATCGGTCAGCAGTTGCCGGACGAGAAGATCAAATTACCTTCAGGGCTGCCCTTCGTATTCTGACCGCCAGCCGTCAGACGGGCATTTTCTTTTCTTTTTTGGTGCTGATGACCGTGGGGCTATTTATGCAGCAGCCAATCCTAGAACCCTATGGCGGCGAGGTGTTTGGCATGACGGTGTCTCAAAGTACACAGCTCAATGCATTTTGGGGTATTGGCACGCTCATCGGCATTACCGCCACCGGATTTTTAATTGTGCCGCGCTGGGGTAAACAGGCGACCGCTCGCTTTGGCTGTAGGGTCGTTGCGGTCTGTTTTGTAGGCGTGATTGCGGTGGGGTTTACGCACTCTCAGGCAGCGTTGCAGTTCGCCATGATTGTTTTAGGGCTGGGCTATGGCCTTGTCACCAATAGCGCCGTCAGCCTCATGCTGGACCTAACCGCCGCCGAAACCGCCGGAACCTTTATTGGGGCGTGGGGGTTGGCTCAGGCTATGTCTCAAGCCAGTGCCACTGTAGTGGGCGGCGCTTTGCTCGATGTAGGGCGATCGCTATTTGCCAGCCAGCCCCTCTTTGCCTATGGTCTGGTGTTTACCCTAGAGGCATTGCTGATGCTGGTCGCCGTCGTCATGCTCGATAAAGTCAACGTGATAGAGTTCCGCGATCGCACCCAAGCCGCAATCTCAACCATCATTGCCCAGGCGCTGGACGACTAACGCAAATGCGTGGTTCTGTGGCTTGAACCCTGATCCGCGTCATTAAACTTAACGGTGTTTTTACACTTCGTAATATTACAGCCCTTCAGAACAGGTTACTAAGTTAAAGAGGGGTCACTTTGCCAAGCTCTCAAAAGCAGGGTAAACGCCTCTAGAAAATGCTTTAGCAAAAGTCCTACACATTTGTTAAAGAACAAAAGATAGGGACGCGAATCGTTCTAATGTAAAAGTTAAATTCTTAAAATTCTGACAGCATCGTCCCAGTGACCTTCTCACCCAAGCTGAAAACCTCAGGTTGAGTGATTAAGAAACTTGTATCGTTCTTCGTCATGATTAGCGCAGTAATTTGAAGGGAGCCTTCGAAAGCAGATGATTGTAAAGGCAAGTGGAGGAAGCTCAGTCGCACGCCCACAGTTGTACCAAACTGTCCCCGTTGCGACCATCATTCAAGCGGAGCAACAAGACCGCTTTCTACAGCAGGGTGAGCTAAATGAACTGTCTATCTATCTCAGTTCTGGCGTTAAGCGCCTAGAGATTGCAGCAGCTTTAGCTCAAAACTCTGAGGTTATTGTTTCTCGCGCCGCCAACCGCATTTTTACAGGCGGTTCGCCCATGGCTTACTTAGAGAAGCCCCCCGTCCCAGAGCGGGAGTTAGCAATGGTTGGCGGCGGCAGCGCTGCTCAAGCTCAAAAAATGGGTACAACCACCTACGTTGAATCTAAGGGCAATTCCATCGGGGGTGCCTTTAAGTCCCTTCTGCGTTCGTCCTCGATTGGTGGCCCCACCCCTCCAGGCTTTCGGCAGATTAATATTTCGCGCTACGGCCCTGAGCGGATGCAGAAGTCTCTGCGGGATCTAAGCTGGTTTTTGCGCTACACCAGCTATGCGATCGTGGCAGGCGACCCCAATATTATTGCGGTCAACGTCCGGGGCTTACGAGAAATTATTGAGAACGCCTGTTCAACCGATGCAACCCTAGTTGCGCTTCAGGAAATGGGCGGTGCTGCCCTCTCCTACTTCCGCGATGATGCAGAGGCTCAGGCCATTGTTCTTCAATACTTTGAAGTCTTAATTACCGAATTTAAGGCCGCTACGCCTTCTGACAAAGTTCGTAAGGGTGGCTCCAGCGCTCAGCAGGGCTTGCGCCTACCGCAGATTTATTCCAACGCCGCTGAGCGTCGGGCTAAATATGCCATGAAGCCAGGTCTGTCATCTTCAGAGAAGAATGAAATTGTAAGAGCGGCCTACCGTCAAGTCTTTGAGCGGGACATCACAAAAGCCTATAGCCTGTCTATCTCTGACCTAGAATCTAAGGTCAAAAATGGCGAAATCTCCATGAAGGAGTTTGTACGCCGCCTTGCAAAATCGCCGCTCTACCGCAAGCAGTTTTATGAGCCGTTTATTAACAGCCGCGCCCTAGAGCTTGCGTTTCGGCATATTTTAGGTCGTGGCCCTAGCAGCCGCGAAGAAGTTCAGCGCTACTTTTCCATTGTCTCTACGGGTGGCCTGTCTGCTCTAGTCAATGCTCTGGTTGATTCCCAAGAGTATTCTGATTACTTTGGAGAAGAAACCGTCCCGTACCTTCGTGGCTTGGGTCAAGAAGCACAAGAGTGTCGCAACTGGGGCGCTCAGCAAAACCTGTTGAGATACAGTGCGCCTTTCCGTAAAACGCCTGAGTTCTTAACAGTGTTTGCGTCTCAAGATCAGCCACTGCCCGACCAGCACGTTTACGGCGTGGGCAACGATCCGCTAGAGATTCAGTTTGGCGCAATCTTCCCGAAAGAAACCCGCAACCCGACCGCAGGCTCTGCGCCCTTTGGTAAAGATACGCGCCGGATTTTGATCAATCGTGGCCCTGGTATCAACAGCCAAGTCAGCAGCCCTGAAGCGAGAGGCATTGCGCCTAGCACCCTAGGACCTAAGGTCTTCAAGCTCGATCAGGTGCCTAGCTTTAACCAAAAAATTGGCAAGCGTACAGCAACCAATCAAGGCGTTAGCGTCAAGTTCTCAGAAAGCTCTACCCAGTCCATCATCCGAGCGACCTATTTACAGGTGTTTGGACGTGACCTTTATGA
>JAGVDA010000311.1 GCA_020058975.1 Thermosynechococcus sp. WC_1
AGTTTCAAGACGCTCTAAATCTTGGGCGAGGTACGCATAAATCAGCTCATCAGAGTACCCAGGCGCAAGGGGGAATTGGCCTAAATTAGTCCAGCGATGGGCGCGGTAGCCCGTTTCTTCTTGAATTTCGCGCTGAATGGTCAAAAAGGGATCTTCTTTTACCTCTACCGTACCTGCCGGAAATTCTAAGAGACGCCCCTGCATGGCAAAGCGGTACTGCTTCACCAGCACCAGCTCGCCGTCAGCCGTGACGGGCACTGCTAACGCACCCCCTGGATGACGAATGTAAGACCAGTCGCCGACAACGCCATTGGGCAAGCGCAGTCGATTGGTCTCAAAGCTAAACTTACGGCTGCGAACTAATATCTGTGGCTCAATCATTTCAAAAGGTTCTGGGGGTGCTGAGTTCATGGGGACGGTATTAAAGAAACTCCGGTACAGTCTACAAGATCGCAATGCTGCTGGATGGTCAGCTTTGAAACGGGGTGAGTCCAATCCGGCAGCAGCTCAGCCAAAGGCACCAGCACAAAGGCGCGTTCTGTCATGCGGGGGTGGGGCAGGGTGAGTTCTGGCGTGTCTAGCACGATGACATCGTAAAGCAACAAATCAAGGTCAAGGGTACGAGGTCCCCAATGTTCTGTGCGCTGGCGACCGAACTGCTGCTCAATTGTCATTAAAAGATGAAGTAAGTCTTGGGGCGATCGCCGTGTTTCGATCACCACGCACCCATTCACATAGTCTGGCTGAGCTGGACCAATGGCGATGGTTTTGTACCACTGTGATTGCGACACCAGAGTAGTGGTAGCTTCGTGGGTAAAAACCTCTACCGCGCCCTTTACCATTGCCAGCGGGTTTCCTAAATTGCTGCCTAAGGCAATGGCGGCGATCGCCTTTGAATCATAGGTTGCAGTCATGGCAAAGCTGCCTCAATTGGGGAGCCATTTTAAGGAACATAAAGTAGACGAACCTTCAGAATATATACTGTAAAAGCAAGCGAAGCTGTCTCAATTGACAGGCGCATCATCATTTTTTCTAGGCTTTGCTTTAGACATCCCATTTACGACATTCCTTTTACTGAGTTTGACTCAATCACCCGTGGCGTTACAGAACATCTTTAAGTCCGCTCATCCCATTATTGGGGTTGTTCATCTTTTGCCGTTGCCCACCTCTCCTCGATGGGGCGGTAGCTTAAAGACCGTGATTGATCGCGCAGAGCAGGAGGCGGCGGCATTGGCGGCAGGGGGCGTGGATGGTTTAATTATCGAAAATTTCTTTGACGCACCTTTTGCGAAAGATCAGGTTGATCCGGTGGTAGTGAGCGCCATGAGCCTGATTGTGCAGCGCATTATGACGCTGGTGCCGCTGCCCGTGGGCATTAACGTGCTGCGCAATGACGCGAAGAGTGCAATGGCGATCGCCACCTGTGTGGGCGCACAGTTTATTCGCGTCAATGTGCTGACGGGCGTAATGGCAACCGATCAGGGGCTGATTGAAGGGCAGGCACACCAACTGTTGCGCTACCGCCGCGAACTAGGCAGCGATGTGAAGATTTTGGCAGACGTATTGGTCAAACACGCACGCCCCTTGGGTTCACCCAACCTCACTACGGCAGTGCAGGAAACCATTGAGCGTGGGTTAGCCGACGGCATTATTTTGTCGGGTTGGGCCACGGGAAGTCCCCCCAGCTTTGAAGATTTAGAGCTAGCCATTAATGCCGCAAAAGGCGTACCTGTGTTTATTGGCAGCGGCGCAAGCTGGGAAAATATCCCCCAGCTCATTCAGGCTGCCAATGGCGTGATTGTGGCGAGTTCCCTTAAGCGTGGGGGCGCAGTGGAGAATCGAGTAGACCCCATTCGCGTCAGCCGATTTGTAGAAGCAATGCGACGCAGTGTGGCAAATCGAGAAAGCAGCGTTACATCCTCTAAATCTTCAGTCGCGTTGGGTTCTGAGTCATCGCTTTAGAAGCATCCAGTTCTCATTTGAGCCGTAAATTCTCAGAATAGCGCCAGCAGAGTAGGCTCAGCCAAAACGCTGGGATTTATCGTGAGCGCTTTACTGTGCGAGACTGTCTCAAAATCTTCACCGGACACACCTAATGGATCATGGCGATCACCCTCAGTCCCGATGGACTCCAACTCGCCAGCGCCAGCATGGACGGCACCATAAAATTGTGGTGTACTGCCACGGTCAACTGTCTACATACGCTGTCCGGTCATCAAGTCCCAGTCCTCAGCGTGGCCTTTAGCCCCAACGGTCGCACCCTTGCCAGCGGTAGCTACGACCAAACCGTTCGCCTCTGGAATACCCGCAACGGAGCCTGTACCCAAATCCTGCATAAACATACCAACCGAATCTGGTGCGTTAAATTCCATCCCAACGGCAAGCTTCTCGCCAGTGGCGGCGATGACCACACCACCCGTTTCTGGAACCCTGCGACGGGCGACCCTACCACCACTCTTCAGGGACACAGCAACGGCATTTATGCAATTTCGCTGCATCCTAACGGCAACCTCCTTGCCAGCGCCCATGAAGATCAAACTGTTCGTCTGTGGCAAGTGCCCCTAGCGTCAACGGCTACAGCCCAAAGCACCCTTGAGCCATTCCAAACCCTGCGGGGACACCAAAACCGGATACTGGCGATCGCCTTTAGCCCCAACGGCAACACCCTTGCCAGCGGTAGCCTCGACCGCACCATTAAGATCTGGAACCCAGAGACACACCAATGCCGCCTCACCCTCCAATGCCACCAAAGCTGGATCTGGGATGTTGCCTTTCATCCCAATAGCAACACCCTTGCCAGCGCCAGCTATGATCGCACCGTCAAACTGTGGGATGTCAAAACAGGTCACTGTACCCATACCCTCGAAGGCCATGTCGGGTCAGCTCTTTCCGTTACCTTTAGCCCCAACGGACAATGGCTGGCCTCCGGCGGCTACGAACAAATGCTAAAACTTTGGAATCCTCAATCTGGCAAATGCGTTCGTACTTGGTATGCCCACCCCAATCGCGTCTGGGCATTGGCCTTTAGCCCTAGCAGTCAATGGCTCGCAACCGCTGGAGAAGACGGCAGTATTATCATTTGGGATGTCGAGACAGGCGATCGTCTCCAAACCCTGAGCGGTCATTTGCAGTCTGTGCTGTGCCTGAGGTTTAGCACCGATGGTCAGCAATTGTTCAGCAGTAGCGGCGATCGCACCGTCAAACAATGGGACTTATCCACAGGCGAATGTCTGCAAACCCTCTCTGGTCATGAACACTGGGCCTGGTCATTAGCGCTATTGTCCGCCGATATCCTGCTGAGTGGCAGTCAGGATGAAACCATTCAATGTTGGGACTTAAAAACAGGACAAATCCTTCAATGCCTAGAAGTCGCACGCCCCTACACCGATATGGATATTACAGGTGCCAAGGGCTTGACCAAAGCTCAACACCAAACGCTCACCGTTCTGGGAGCCATTAGTTATCAAGCGTAATCCACCGCACTGTGGAGAGCTTAATCTAATTCGATTAGCCCAGGATTCTGGAATCGCGGGACTACAGTGAAGCTGTACATTTATTGTGCAGTCTCAATCTTTTGGGTATTGCGATTGAGCGGCTTGTCTAACGGCTTCAAGGGGCAAATTTAAGCCTTGGGAAATTTGCTCTAGGGTCAACCCCATTTGTAATAGCCGAGGTACAGATTCAACCTTTGCTTTTTGTTCACCTTTTTGTTCGCCTTCTTGTTTAGCTTCTTGATAGAATCTGGTTTCTTTAAGATCGCCTAATCCCAGCATGGCTTCTAGCTCCTGACGACTTTTTCTTGGAAATTTGTAGACCACTATGGTTTCAATCAATTCTAATATTTTGCGCTGAGTGGTGCGATCTCTAATGTCTTGTTGAACTTTAGCCATTAACCCTCTAGCCTTTGCGGTCGTGCGATCTTCAGATTCAACGACCAATTGAGCCATACTTACCCCTAGAGAGGGTTCGCCCTCTACTTCTAGTTCATCTAAATACAGCCTCCGAATCTTAGGCATACTCAGCCAATCTTGATAGGCCAAGGGTTCTGGTGTCTCAATGCTGCGGGCAGGATAAATGACGACGGCTTGCCAATCACTTATCGGTTTATATTGGCGTAGGTACAGCGTAATCTCGCTAAAGAGTCGGAAATAAAAATCGGGGTCTTTTTGAAACTGGACTTCTACAAACAGAATCGGCTGCTGGGCTGAACTGGAAACCGGAATGAATACCCCATCAATACGGAAGGCGGTTTGCTTAATTTCTACTGACCGAAATTCATAGGCTGTTGCCTCTTCTTGAGGGCGACCGATTAACTCAAAAAAGACGCTGGGGAAGGTTTGGAATAGTCTATAGAAAATCGGATCTGTTTTCACAAGGTCAAAGACTTACGGTTGCTGAATTGATTGTCCCATTACAGAAGCCAAGGACTGAACCGATGCATCGCGCTGAATGACCGTTTGGGGAGTCTTGGGTCACAGCACCGATTAATTCTTGAATTTAAGCCACAATTCATAGTCAGATGAGGGAAATCTTTGTCAGAATGTGTGCAGCATCTTATTGGGTATGGGGGATCAGCCACAATGCAGCACCAGCAAAGCCCCAAACTTGTGGGTTAACGAAAGTACAGTCACAATCAGCGTTCTAAAAAATCCATAAAATCGGTTATCCCGATCCTCACAACACCATGGTTGAAAAAGCAGCACCTGGGGAAAGACAGACTATTACTGACAATTTAGAAAAACTGCTCTACATTCTGCCCCCCGATTTACGCGATCGCCTCCAGAACCATCCCCAAAAAGACACTCTCATTGAAATCGTCCTAGATCTCGGCCGCGAACCCGAAGCCCGTTTCCCCCAAACCGCAGAGCGATTGTCTACTACCGTCGTTACTCGCGAAGAACTCGACTACTGCATTAGCCAGGTGGGGCACTTCAGCGGCGATAACCGCGCAGGCATTGAGCGCACCCTTCATCGCATTAGCGCCATGCGAAACCGTCAAGATGTCATCATTGGGCTAACCTGTCGGGTGGGTCGCGCCGTTTTTGGCACCACCCTGATGATCCGTGACCTCATCGAAAGCGGACGCTCGATCTTACTGTTGGGTCGCCCTGGCGTGGGCAAAACCACCGCCCTACGGGAAATTGCCCGAGTCCTTGCCGATGAACTCAACAAGCGCGTGGTCATTATTGACACCTCCAACGAAATTGCAGGAGATGGTGACGTGCCCCACCCTGCGATCGGTCGCGCCCGTCGGATGCAGGTGGCTCGCCCTGAATTGCAGCACCAGGTCATGATTGAGGCCGTGGAAAACCACATGCCGGAAGTCATTGTGATTGACGAGATTGGGACGGAACTAGAGGCGATCGCCGCCCGTACCATTGCCGAGCGCGGTGTGCAGCTCATCGGTACCGCCCACGGCAACCATATTGATAACCTGATGAAAAATCCGACCCTCTCGGATTTGATTGGCGGCATCCAGTCCGTCACCCTGGGCGACGATGAGGCAAGACGGCGAGGCACCCAAAAGAGCATTTTGGAGCGCAAAGCCCCGCCAACCTTTGAAATTGCGATCGAAATGCTAGAGCGCCAGCGCTGGAATATTCATGAAGACGTGGCGATCGCTGTCGATAACCTCCTGCGCGGACGTGTACCCGTGCCCCAAGAGCGCACCGTAGATGAGCAAGGCGACGTTAAAATTACCCACCCGCCGCAAGCGCAGCCCTCAACGCCTAGCCCAGCCGCAGATTTAGACGCGCTGCGATTTTCCAAAACCGGATGGGGTGGCGCAGGCCGGATCCAGCCCTTGCCCTTGCCTTCTCTGGCCTTAGATGCGCCAGGGTCTAACGTACGAGAATTTCAGGCGCTTTTAGATAACTCATTCCGGCAGCCGCCTTCCGATGAATTGAGCCAAGACTTTGAGCGTAAACAAGGCCCCAATGGCGAAGACCTTCCCCTTCATGTTTATCCCTACGCGGTGAGTCGATCGCAGCTAGATCAGGTGATTCAAACCCTGCGTTTACCTGTGGTGTTGACCAAAGATATTGACCATGCGGACGTCGTGTTTGCGTTGCGATCACACGTCAAAAGCCACGCCAAACTGAAGCAGGTTGCCCGCATTAAGCAGGTGCCCATCATCAGCATTAAGTCCAACTCCATTCCGCAAATTGCCAGAGGCCTGCGGCGACTGCTTAATATGGATGACCCCGATGCTGAAGTATTGGATATCAATATGTTTTCGACAGGTCGAAACGATGATGAAATGGAAGCTCTTGAAGAAGCGCGATTGGCAGTTGAGCAAATTGTGATTCCCAAAGGTCAGCCCGTCGAGTTATTGCCGCGTCCTGCCCTCGTCCGTAAAATGCAGCATGAGCTAATCGAACACTATCGACTGCACTCCCAAAGCTTTGGCGAAGAACCCAACCGGCGGCTGCGAATTTATCCGGCCTAAGCCTGAAATGATTGCTGATTAAACCGCTTTGATTCTTAAAAAGAGCGTCTAAACCCTATCGGAATGGGCAGAATAAACGAATGAATCTTAATCTCCCGCTTAGCTTATCGTTAAGATTAAGCTAAGAGATCTTTACCTTTACAGAAGGCGTTTATGGATGCTCAGCAACTCCAGCAGAGATACACCCACGGTGAACGTCTGTTTGTAAAGGCAAGCTTAGCTCATGCTGACTTAAGCTTGCTAGAGCTAAGCCATATCAACCTGAGTGGGTCAGATCTGAGCAATGCTGCGCTACACGGCGTGGACTTTATTTGTGCAAATCTTACCCGCGTCAACTTGACCAAGGCAAAGCTGATTGGCGCAGACCTTAGCGGTGCAGATCTGAGCTTTGCTAATTTAAGCCATGCATTACTCAGCTCAGTTGACCTCGCAGGTGCATCTCTCTGTGGCGCAAGCCTAGAAAGTGCAACCCTAAGCCACTCTAATCTTAGAGGTGCAAATCTAAAGAATGCAAATCTCTTCAAGGCCAACCTAAAAGGTGCAGACCTCAGAGGCGCAGACTTGATGGGTGCCAATTTTAGACAAGCAGACCTAAGGGACGCTATTTTAGAAGACCCTGCTGATGCTTAGGGGCTTTTCTAATTGCTAGTCTTAACGCGCATCAGCGGTTGACCAAACTCAATGGGCTTACCGTTTTCAACCAAGATTTCCATCACCTCACCATTCACTTCGGCCTCTAGCTCATTCATGAGCTTCATGGCTTCAATGATGCAGATGGCTTGACCTTTACGGATGACATCTCCCACTTCAATAAAAGGCGGCTCCTCTGGGCCTGACGCTCTATAAAAAGTGCCAACCATTGGAGACGTCACTTCAACCCAGTTTTTATCGACGACGCTAGGTGGCGCAGCAGACGCTGAAACGAGGTTAACAGGTTCTGCCACTGCCGCTGAAACGGGTGCGACAGTGGCGCTTGGCGCACCCACTGCCGCCGAAGAAGAACTGCCCTTGCGAATCGTCAATTCAAAATCGCTGCTTTTCAGGCATAGCTCTTCTACATCCGTTTGGTTAAGGATGGCTAGCAGCTCACGAACCTGGTTTAGATCAAATTCCACAGTTACCTTCCTTACTTACGACCCTGATTCACGTCCTAAATAGGAATCGCTGCGGGTATCAATTTTGATGCGCTCTCCAATGGTAATGAAGAGGGGAACCATCACCTGGGCACCCGTTTCTACAATTGCAGGTTTGGTGCCGCCTGTAGCGGTATCACCCTTAAGACCTGGGTCGGTTTCGGTAATCTCTAGCACGACTGAGTTGGGCAATTCTACTTCTAAAATTTGCTCACCCCAACGCACGACGTTGACTTCCATGCCTTCTTTAAGGTATTTGACGCGATCGCCAATTTGAGCCTTGGTCAGGTTGGATTCTTCGTAGGTATCCATGTCCATAAAGACATACTGCTCACCTTCTTTATAGGTGTGCTGCATCACGCTTTTCTCGAGATTCGCCTGGGGTAGCGATTCCCCCGCACGGAACGTGCGCTCAATCACGCTACCGGACTGAGCATTTTTGAGTTTGGTGCGTACAAAAGCCGCCCCTTTACCAGGCTTAACGTGGAGAAATTCCACCACCCGCCAAACTGAACCGTCTAACTCAATACTTACGCCGGATCGAAAGTCATTACTTGAAATCATGAAGCTTCTGCTTGGCAAGAACAATCGGCATCTCATTTTACCGTTGTTGGGTCGCACTCGCACTCGCGGTAAGCTTCAAATTTTTGGCGCAGGGTTTGAAAGATTAATGAGCCTATGGGATATTTGTGCCAAACGCGCTAAAGTCTCAACCAAGAGCGTTCATCTGCACTATGGCAATTATCTGTCCAGCCTGCCTTCACCTTAACCAACCTGAGTCTTTATCCTGTGTAAAATGCAGTCAAAGTTTTGCCAATCGTGTAACTTGTGCTGCCTGTAGCGCAACGGTGTTTGCCTTTTCACGTTACTGCTACCAGTGTGGGGCGATGGTTCAGACAGAGAGAACCTTAATCTATGAAATTACAGGTGAGCTAGATCCTTCCACCAATATGCTGACGGGGGATATTCTTGAGCAGGAGGGTGATGAATCTCTGGCAACCACCTTTCATCGTCACGGGGTACGGTTGCTCCATCGTCCGACCAGCGTATTTTATGATCTGCCGCTGCTCTCTAGCCCCATCAGCATTGGCAAGCGAAGCGATTCCTTTGTGCCCGATCTAGACTTTCGAGATTTACCAGAGGCTGAGTTTATCTCCCGTAACCATGCTCAAATTTCGTTCTCGCCGCAAAAGTTTTATATCGAAGACTTGGGCAGTAAAAACGGAACCCTGCTCAATGGCGTACCGCTGCCGCCAGAGCAGCCGCAAACGTTAACCTTTGGTGACCATATTTGCTTTGGGGGGTCTGAGGCGTTTGAATTTATTTTTATTAAAGACCAGCCTATCAACCTAGAGCATCTGCGGATGATTTCTGGCAATGATCGCGCCTTTGAGCTAGAGCTGCTAACTTCTTATAAAGACTCTGTAACCACGCTTCTCAATGACCTGCACCAAGTGATTGAAACCCGAGCATTTGGGGAAGTAAAGCCCTTAGCCAGCCAAGTGGCGATCGCCAGCTACAACGTGGGCGCTGACGTCATGAATCTTTTGGCAAAGCAGATGGAAGATCAGGCATTACAACAGGCAACGCAAGTGTGTGAAAAAACGCTGAACTCATTGCGAGAAGGCATGATGCAGATTGATCTGTTTATGAAGGTCTTTTATGGGACTTAGTTAGGAAAATGAGTCTGAACCCAGGCGATCGCCATTGCTCGCGTTTGAATCACATCATCGAGTGTGGCAGCCAATACCGCATCTAATATCGCCTTAAATTGAGGCCCCCGTGGGTAGCCCAGCTCAATCAGATCGTTCCCCGTTAGCAATGGCTTAACGGTTTGCCAGTGGGTGAGGTATCGCCAGATCTGTCGTCGCACAGGAACCGCCGCACCCGCCGCCAGCTCAATGAGCAGTGGCAAATCATAGGGTTTAAGATGCG
Source organism: Thermosynechococcus sp. WC_1 (assembly GCA_020058975.1). Classification (GTDB taxonomy): domain Bacteria; phylum Cyanobacteriota; class Cyanobacteriia; order Thermosynechococcales; family Thermosynechococcaceae; genus JAAURS01. The sequence continues at coordinate 9,517 of JAGVDA010000311.1, forward strand.
CCACAATCTGACTGGGTGAGGTCACAGTATCTAATGTGGCAATCTGTTCTTGGGCTGTTGTAAAAAGCCTGAAGCGAACCTGCGTTACATCTGGCAAATGGAGCTGAACGGCAACCGCACTGCGATCGCCTTCTGGTAACGTCAGCAGCAGCAGCTCCAGAATTAAGAGCCACGGGGCAATCCATTTTGATTGGGGGTCAAAATAATGGTGCCAACCCAGCGCGATGTTAAACCGTCGCTGCCAATCGCTGCCATCTAGGTTGAGGCTGGGATGAATACACTGAAGTGCGCCCAAATAGATCATCAGCTTCAGGGCATCTGACCAGTTCGGCAGCTTAAAAATATACTTGAGTTCATTTTGGAGCCGTGACTGGAGCGCGGGGGCTTTGCCGCCATTTTTTGTAATGTGCTGATAGATACCGCTGGCGATCGCATGGCGAATATAGGCTTCGGTTTGTGGCTCTAGGGTAAACCCAAGGCGTGTCGCAAACCGAACCGCCCGAAAAATGCGGGTAGGGTCTTCAATAAAACTATTGGGGTGCAGCACCCGAATTTGGCGCTGGTTGAGATCTTCTAACCCACCAAAAAAATCTAGCAGTTCTGCCGTCTGGTGATGCTGTAAGCCCTGACGTGTTAGACGAAGCGCCAATGCATTAACGGTAAAGTCGCGTCGATAAAGGTCTTGACGGATGGAGCTAGCCGTTACTTCTGGATTTGCAGCAGGGTACGGGTAAAACTCACTGCGGGCAGTGGCAATGTCTACAGAAAAGGATCTAATATCGGCATCTTCGCGCCAGAGCAAAGAGGCCGTTTGGAATTGACCGTAGACCTGAAGCTGCACTTCGTGAAAGTGGGTCTGAAGCCGATGGGCTAACTCAACCCCCGCGCCTTGGCTTTTTTGGGTATTTTCGCCATCGACCACTAAATCAAATTCTCGGAAGGTAACGCTTTTCCCCCCTGGCACCAGCAGTAAATCTCGCACGGCTCCCCCTACAAGATAAAGCTGCCAACCTTGGGATTGGGCAGCCGCAGCGGCTACTGCTAAAATCTCTCGCAGTTTAGGCGGCAACGCCTGATCAAGCCGCTGCGGGATAGAGGTACAGGCAGCGGCATCAATGGCAGACAAATTTTGGCTACGGATGTTTTTGAGATGGTGGAGCTGCCTCAATAAATCGGTTCGAGTCACAATGCCCACAAGTTGCTCGTCCCGCAGAACGGGCAGACGACCAATATCGTATGTCACCATCAACGTCTCAATCTCAGGCAGTGTCGTTTCTGGGGTGATGGTGCGGACGGGGGCGCTCATGTAGCCTTTTACTGGCGCATGACCAAACCCATGATGCAGGGCAATATCGAGGTCGCGTCGAGACAAGATGCCCACCAGTTGACCGTCTGCATCCACCACCGAGAGTCCCGAATGTCCATAGCGCAGTAAAATCCGTCGCGCTTGGTCAATGGCGGTATCGGGCAAAATGGTGCGCACGGGGGAAGACATTACGTCAGCGGCGATCGCAGGCAAGGGCACCTGCCTCACTAACTGCTCTACGAGCTGTTCTAAAACAGACTGCGGCGCTTCACTGGCAAGCGTTGTTGCCGCAGCTTGAGGGTGTCCACCGCCGCCAAGTGGCTTAAATAACGTGGTCAAATCCACACCATTCATACGAGAGCGACCAATCACCGTCAATCTTTCTTTTTGAGAACTGCGGGTCTGGTAGCAGTGACCCAACAGCAGCGCGTCACTTTCACTTAGCACCATAAGCTGCGAGGCTAAACTCGATAGCCCCTGAACATGATGAGGGGTTGAGAGCAGAACCCAAGCAATCCGCTGACCATGAACGGTCTGCGTCTGCATTTGGGAAAGTGCTTCACCCAGTAAATCTTGTAATGCTGCCGAAAAACCTGGCTCAATGTAGGTGGCGATCGCCCGTTGATTCGCGCCCTGCTCCATCAGCCAAGTCAGCGCCGCTGCATCCCTTGGCGTGGCGTGATCATAGGTCAGCGACCCCGTATCGACATGGATGCCCAAGGCCATGACCGTCGCTTCCGCCATAGATAGAGCAAGATTTTGGGTGCGTAAATGCTCTACCATCAGCGTCGTCGTAGAACCCACCGCCTCAATTTGGATCACCTGCGCTGCAATATCGCACTCTGCCTGGACATGATGGTCGTAAAGGCGCACCTCTACCTGAGGTAGATCTAACCATGCCGCCGCCGATCCAAGCAGTTCTCTGCGCTGCGCATCAACGACCGTAATCGTGCGGAGCTGAGCGGGTGAAACCGATCGCTGTTCAATCAGCGCATACTCATCGCGGTAGAGCGCCAAAAAATCGCGCACGGTAGGGTGGGCACCCCCACACAGCACAATTCGCGTACCAGGGTTGAGTCGAGTACAGCCGACTGCTGCACCCAAAACGTCAAAATCTGCGGTACGGTGGCATAAAACAATATCCATAATGCTGACAGTTTCAAGATTTATAAAATGCCAAAACTTTCATTTATCTCTGACGAAAAACTTGAAGCGTCAGTTCAACACCTCTTAACAGTTGCACGTAATGCAAAGGTGAATGTGATGAATGATATTAACCGTAATGTTGTTGACCTGTTCTCCATCCTGTTTCAAATGTCTGGCTTTGAGATTAGTGAAGAAGATTGGAAAGAGAGTGAGATGATTCGGCAAGCAGAGAAAACCTTGCAAAATCATATCGGAGAGTTTCACCAGAAGCTACTGGGCGGCGTTTCGGGCTGGCAAAATCTTGGCATTGGACACATTATTGATTTAGAGTCTGCTTCTTCTAAAGTGATTGCAGAAGTCAAAAATAAATACAACACAATGTCTGGAGGCAAGCTTGCCAATCTATATAAAGATCTTGAAGATCAGGTAATGCCAAAGCACAGTAAGTATAAAGACTATACGGCCTATTACGTCGAGATAATTCCTAAAAAGAAGTCAAGATATAACAAAGAATTTACCCCGTCAGACAAGTCCGTTGGAGGACGCTGCGCCAGTAATCCTTTAATCAGACAAATTGATGGAGCAAGCTTTTATGCAATGGTGACTGGTCAAGAAGATGCTCTCGCTCAACTTTTCAGTATTCTGCCTGAGGTCATCGAAAATATTTGTAAAAACACCAACGGATATACATTCAAGGACAGATCCTTTGCTCAATCATTTTTCAATACTGCATTTGGGGAATGATCACCATAGACGATGGATCGGGCTGCTGTTTAAGCATTGCAATTAAGCAACGCCCAATGTGATACCCAAGGTTAACAGGCACAGCGTTTCCGATTTGTTTGTACTGAGAAGCAGTTGAACCTACAAAATCCCAACTGTCTGGGAAAGCCTGAATCCGAGCATATTCACGCACATTCAGCGGTCTTGTTTCTGACGGGTGACATCGCTCCGTTTGCTTTTGAGCTGGGTTACAGGTCAAGGTCAGCGATGGCTCATCCCATGCTAAGCGACGAGCCATACCCGTTTTGCCTCCCCCTAAATAAAAGCTTGCGCCCATATATTTTTGACGAATCTCCATGGGCAAATCTCGCCAGTAGCCCCCCTCTGGAATTAGGGACATAACTTGATGTTTAGCGCTGGTGTAAATTTGCCCTTTTGAAGGCGGAACATTGATTAATGCCTCTCTCAAACTTACGGTATAATCTTTTTCTTTTGGGAAAAAAATCGGCAAGTCTAGATCTTTTCTAACGCCAATAATGACCAGTCGCTCTCGCTTTTGAGGCACATCTAAATATTGGGCGCGCAAGATCCGATATTCGGCACGGTAGCCCAAATCACTTAAGATCTGTCGCATGGTTTGCAGTGTGCGGCCTTGGTCATGTCTTTCAAGACCTCTTACATTTTCGCCCACAATAATTTTGGGCTGAATGGTTTGAATGGCTCGGGCATACTCAAAAAATAAAGTCCCTCGCGTATCTTCAAAACCCATCCGCTTTCCGGCGTAGCTAAAGGCTTGGCAGGGGAACCCACCCGTCACAATTTCTGCGTCAACCCCTTTAAAACTGACGTTTGCAATATCATCCCCAACGACATTCCACTCTGGGCGATTGGTTCGCAGGGTTTCTACCGCATTTTTATCAATCTCGACAAGCAGCTTAGCCTTAAGCCCTGCATTCTCCATTCCCAAGGCCAAACCACCAGCGCCAGCAAATAGCTCAACTACACCAAAGCCTGAGGGAACATCTGCCTTTAAAATCCGGAACCCATTCCCCGCTCCACCCGATAGCTTGTGCTTAAGGCTCTCAAGCTCCTTGACCGAAAACAGTCGATGACCGTTCTCAGCCCGTCTACTTTTGACTAGCCCCTTTTTTTCCCAGCGGCGGATTGTGTCTGAAGAAACCTCTAAGTAGCTACTCGCATGAACAATAGTGAGGGAATCTGAGTGGTTTGTTGCGAGTTTCATAGTAACCATTGCATGGGCAATGGTTACTATAGCATCTGTTGCTTTGTTCGGTCGTGCAGGGTAATCATCCGATTCGTGGCTTTTATGAACAAACCTAAGCAAAGCCCAACAAACATTGACAGGGCAAAAGCTTGGATCGTTTTTGCGGTAAAATTGGTTCGATTCGAGTCGTGTCTGTCCTGAGACAGCCCCTTGATATCTTAAGAACTTGCTTTTATATAGACCCGCTGGTTGATTGGGAGAAAACAATGGTATTTATCTTTGACATGGCCTTGCTTGCCTTAGTGGTGCTGTCTTTCATCCTAATCGTGGGTGTGCCAGTGGCCTATGCCTCTGGGCAAAACTGGGATCAGTCCAAGCGCCTGATTTGGCTCGGTTCCTTTGTGTGGATTGGGCTAGTTTTGGTGGTCGCGTCCCTCAATTTTCTAGTGGCCTAACGCTACACTAAATAGGTACGTGCAGCAGATTGATGCAAATTGCGAGATCGCCTTTTTAAGCGCTATCAACCTGCTGCAACCTAAGCTTTACAGACGACCCAATCTTTTCATACAGAATCGCCGATGGCTGTTTTTGAAGGAACCTTCGCCCACGCAGACGCTTTCCGAATGGCGTTTGTGATTGGTCGCTTTAACGATCTTGTCACCACAAAGCTGCTAGCAGGCTGTCAAGATTGTCTTCAGCGCCACGGGGTTGACATTGACCCTCACGGCTCTCAGGTTGACTACGCTTGGGTTCCAGGCTGTTTTGAGATACCGATGGTGGCGCGTCAGTTGGCGCTTACTAATCGCTACGATGCCGTCATTTGCTTAGGCGCGGTCATTCGGGGCGGTACGCCTCATTTTGACTATGTTGCAGGGGAAGTTTCTAAAGGCATTGCTGCAACGTCACTCCAAACGGGTGTCCCTATTATTTTTGGCGTGCTAACCGTAGATACAATGCAGCAGGCGCTAGAGCGCGCTGGCATTAAGAGCAACAAGGGCTGGGAATACGGCATGAATGCCCTAGAAATGGCAAGCCTAATGAAAAGCCTGAAGGGTTCCGGCGATCGCACTGCACTCAACGCAGGGGTTCCCAATGCGATCGCCTCAGCCGCCTTCAATCCCTAGCCGACCATCTGAGCCGTCATTGTCACCACAGCCTCGATAGATGCACCCGCCTCAAGATGCGTAAGGTCTACGCCCGTATTGAGCGAATTGCGTTGAGCTGTCCAAGGCTCTACACAAACAAAGGGTTTGCCTTCTACTGTCCACACCACCAGAGTGGTAAAAACTTTGTCATAGGTGAGCGCAATCGTGCGTTTGCCGCCCTTCATCGCTGCCGTTTGACTCGTCACCGGAAACAGCGCAATATCTAGTTCCGGTACGTTGAGATCCACCTTTCCTGTGAATGGCTGGGTTCTCTGCGTCACGTTGTCAAACTGCTGCTCAGCAGATAAGTCAAACGTCAGCTTAGATTTATCTTCTACCGCAAAGTAAGGGTGGAAGCCCAACGAGAAGGGCATGGTTTTGGTGCTGCGGTTAGTAATATGCGATCGCACCACCAAGCTTTCACCCTGAAGCTCGTAGGTCATCTTGAACAAAAACTCAAACGGGTAAACCGCCAAAGTCTCAGGGCTGCTTTCTAAGGCAACTTCTAGGGTCGTGGCGGTGTGGTTCACCACTGCCCAAGGCAAGTTTCTCGCAAACCCATGTTGAACAAGCGTGTAAGTCTGATCCCCAACGGTGTAGGTATTGTTGGGTAAATTGCCGCAGATCGGAAACAAGATCGGGTTGCCACCCCGCACACTCAACGCAGGGTCAGCCATCAGACGTTCTTCGTCGAGGTAGAAGAGTTCCTGTCCTTCAATATTCCAGCGGATTACAATGCCACCGCGATGGGGCAACGCCTCTACAAAGGCCGTCTGGGTTTCGTTTTCAATGCGCACAGCAGAATTTGTCATCGGTCAATATCACTCGACTGGGTTAAATGTAGCGCGGGCATTATTTCACGGCATGGTTGAAGAGCGTGTCTAGATATACTCTAGCTGCACGGCGATCGCAGTCCCCATTCTGCATCAAAAAGAGCGAGAGCGCCGCCGCAAAAACTCGGTCTTGATCCCAGTCTGGATGCGACTCTAGATAGCTTTGAAGGGTTTCATGCAGCGCTTCAGGAATTTCAGCCAAAATACTGACGGTTGCAATCATGAGTGTTTGTATCGTGAGTGAAGGGTACGGGTAAAATCCCAAGATTTGCCTAAAACGTTACGGCAACTGAAAACGAGTGCCGACCAAAAACTAAGCTCATCTGCTCTGCCACGAGAGTAGATAAACTTTGGGTCAGTCACCAGCGGCCTACGACGATCCTTGGTCGAACTATTCTGCGCTATTGGGGGGTGGGGTTGTCAATGGGGTGGGAACCCTCAATCACGGTGAGGTGAACCAGCTCCAATCCACGATAAAGCAGTGCTTTAGACTCGGTTTGACCGTTTCTTTTCACAATAGGCTGTGGAGAAAGCAGTGTGGCAAAGTTATCCACAGAATCTGGTTCTAAGCCTTAACCTGCCGTCAACCTCTGTGGATAACTCACTAAAATCTGTGGATAACTTTTGAAAGGCTGTGGAAAACCTGTGGATAACTTTAGAAAACTTTGCTTGATTAGATTTACTGGGGGTTAGCGGTCAAGGTCATTAATTCTTGATATGGTTCGGCACCTCAAAACCCTAATTTGAACCGAAAGCGCTTAATTTAGGAGCGTTATGGCCTTTATCTCACTTGAAAATAGATTTGTTTCTTTAGCGTCTTGCGTTTGAATTTCAGAAGAACAAGCTACGCTGTAGTCAGAATTTAGGGTTCAGTCTCCCAAAGGTGAGTCGAGTATATGACGCTTCAAGACTTTGGCTTAATTGGTTTGGCTGTAATGGGCGAAAATTTAGCCCTCAATATCGAACGCAATGGCTTTTCAGTGGCGGTTTATAACCGCACGGCTTCTAGAACCGATGAATTTATGACTGAGCGGGCAAAAGACCGCCAGATCAAGGCAACGTACACCCCTGAGGAGTTTGTGGTCTCTTTAAGCAAGCCCCGTCGCATTTTGGTGATGGTAAAAGCTGGCGCTCCGGTGGATGCGGTGATTCAGCAGCTCAAGCCGATGCTTGAGCCAGGAGATATTCTGATCGATGGTGGCAACTCCCTCTTTGACGATACGGTTCGCAGAACTCAAGAGTTAGAAAGCGAAGGGCTGCGGTTTATTGGTATGGGCGTTAGCGGTGGCGAAGAAGGGGCACTCAACGGCCCCAGCCTAATGCCAGGGGGTACAGCGGAAGCCTACACTGCCCTAGAGCCAATCTTGGTTAAAATGGCAGCTCAGGTCGATGATGGCCCTTGTGTCACCTACATTGGTCCAGGCGGTGCCGGACACTACGTCAAAATGGTGCATAACGGCATTGAGTATGGTGACATGCAGCTTATTGCCGAAGCCTATGACTTGCTCAAGAATGTGGCTGGCTTAGATCACCTTCAGCTTCATCAGGTTTTTTCAGACTGGAACAAGACCGATGAGCTGAACTCATTTTTGATTGAAATCACGGCTCAGATCTTCAGCTATGTTGACCCCGATACCCAAAAGGCTTTGGTTGAACTGGTCTTAGACGAAGCAGGTCAAAAAGGGACAGGACGATGGACGGTCATGAGCGCCCTAGAGCTGGGCGTTCCCATCCCGACCATTATTGCCGCTGTGAATGCGCGAATTGCGTCTTCCCATCGCTCAGAGCGCTTGGTTGCCGCGAAGCAGCTTCAAGGCCCTACCACTGCCTTTACCGGTGATGTCGCAGCCTTTACCGATATGGTGCGTGATGCGCTCTACTGCTCCAAAATTTGTTCCTATGCTCAAGGTATGGCACTGCTGAGTGCGGCCTCTAAGGACATGTCTTTTAACCTCAACTTAAGCGAAATCTCACGCATCTGGAAGGGAGGCTGTATTATTCGCGCAGCGTTCTTAGACAAAATCAAGAAAGCGTTTGCAGATGAGCCGGAACTCTCTAATCTTTTGCTTGCCCCTGAGTTTAAGCAATCCATTCTAGACCGCCAAACGGCCTGGAGAGAGGTCATCTCAACGGCAGCAACGATGGGTATTCCAGTGCCTGCCTTTAGCGCATCGCTCGATTACTTTGATACCTTCCGCCGCGATCGCCTCCCTCAAAACCTAACCCAGGCGCAGCGCGATCTCTTTGGTTCTCACACCTATCAGCGCATTGACCGCGAAGGTACCTTCCACACCGAATGGCAAGAAGTCAAAGAAGCAAAGGCGTAGATTCACGCAGATGGGTTGTAGGGGCAGGTTTAGCTAAAACCGTATGAACGCTGTTCAAACCGTTTTGGCAAAACCTGCCCTTCCATATTTCTACGGAATTTCTAACGCACCAAAAAGCGGCGAACCGCCAAAAAGCTGCCGCTCAAGCCCACAAAGCTACCAAAACCAACCAGTAAAAGAGGCAGCAAAGCACCTTGAAACATCGTGAGCTGTAGGTTCTGCGCCAGAGACTGAAGGAATGCAGGTTGGGTGACAAGAAGCCGAGCCATAAAGTGATGGGCGATCGCCATAAACCCAATCGCCAGCCCACCGCCCAGCAGCCCAAACGTTAAACCCTGAAGTAAAAACGGCAGATAGATCCAGGTCGTGGTTGCGCCCACAAGCTGCATCACCTCAATTTCTTGATGGCGGGTAACGACAATCAGGCGAATGGTCGTGTTAATGACCGCCAACGCAGTGAGGGTGAGTAGCCCAATCACCCCCCATCCCATCCAGCTCAAACCCTGATTGAGCTGGACTAAATTTTGCATCACCTCATTGAGGTAAGACACATGCTCAATTTCTGGAAAACCAGACAGCATCTGCGCCAGCTTAGGCACCTGTTCGCCACTGCGGGCGCGAATCTTGAGCTGATCGACTAAAGGATTTTGCCCCAGGGCATCGGTCGCGCTTTGTAGATCGGTGGCACCCAAGTCAGCCACAAGCTGCTTCCAAGCATCTGCACGGGGTAAAAGCTCTACGGAGGCAATCGTCTGGAGTTGCCCAAGCTGCTTTTGTAATGTCTCACCAGAAAGGTTAGGACGTAGGTAAGCTGAAATTTCGAGCTGAGAACCCATATTCTGGAGTAGGCCATTCACCTGCCAACTGGTTTGCAGGCTGATCCCAAACAAAAACAGCAGAACCGTGACGGTACTAATGGCAGCCCAGTTCATCCAGCCGCCGCGCTGTAGACCTCGCAGGGTTTCTTGCGCCAGATACTGCATCTGGGTGAAGGTCACTTTGAGGACGGGTGAAGGTAGGGCAGAACGTCTCATGAGGCTTCAGATCCAGGGGTGCTAATCATTTTTAGCTGACCGTTTTGCAGTCTTGCTACGGGTGCTTGCCCCATGCGAATCAGGTGCAGGTCATGGGTGGTCACAACCACGGTAATACCGAGGCTATTGAGCTTTTTGAGAATGCTCAAAACCTGAAGCGAATTGTCTTGGTCAAGGTTGCCCGTGGGTTCATCAGCCAGCAGCAGTCGAGGCGACCCGACGATCGCCCTAGCAATACTGGCACGCTGCTGTTCGCCCCCAGAGAGCTGAGTGGGGAAGCAGTCGGCTTTGTTTTGAAGCCCGACCAGCTTGAGGGTTGGGTTAAGACGGCGCAAAATTTCGTCCTTGGGGACACCCTGCGATCGCAGCACAAAGGCCACATTTTCTGCCACCGTCCAGCGGGCAATCAGCTTATAGTCTTGAAACACAACGCCCAGGCGACGGCGCAACAGCGATAGGCGATGACCGCTCAGGTTTGCTACATTTTGCCCCCCCACGCGCACCTCGCCACGGTCCGGGCGTTCTGCGCCATAGACCAGCTTCATGAGGGTCGATTTACCCGCACCAGAAGGTCCGGTAATAAACAAAAAATCACCCTGCTTGACCACAAAGTTGAGGTTACGGAGGCTAAAGCCTGTGTCTCGATAGCTCTTGGTTACATCCCGCAAATGAATAGCATAGGAAGTCGCGGCGGCTGCCGATGCCTCACTAGTCGTTGCTTCTGCCCCTTCAGGCCGAGAACGCTCAGCCTGCACTGAAATGGATTGAGGTAACACAAGAGGATTCATCATTGTTAATCGCCACTACCGCCTAACGTTGTCAAACCTAAACCTTGCCAAAATGGCTCGCCACGCAAACTGCGGTAAAGCCAACATCCGCCGCCAGCGCCACGGTTCCTGGTAAAGGCGATAGACCCATTCCAAGTTGTTATCACCGAGCCAACCAGGTGCCCGCTGTTTGCGTTCTGCCCAAATGTCAAAACTGCCGCCGACCCCAATCCACACCGCTTCTGGCACCAGATGGCGATGCTTCGCAATCCAGTATTCTTGACGCGGTACGCCAAGACCCACACAAATAATTTGAGGCTGGAGTGTCTGAAGTCGCTCTAAAAACAGCGGGGTTTCAGCATCGCTTAAAAAGCCGTTCTGGGTACCAACGATGTTGAGATTAGGATAGCGATCGCACAGCTTCTCCCCAGCTTCCGCCGCTACCCCAGGGGATCCGCCATAGAAAAAGACCGACCACGGCTGAGACTGCTGGGCAGATGTCTTGAGCAACCTTTCCGTTAGCTCAATGCCAGGGCAACGCCGCACCTTTTGACCGTGAAGCTTCAGATAAAGCACGATCCCCGCGCCGTCAGGGATCACCAAATTAGCCTGACGGATAATATTGGCAAGGGCTAAATCTTGCTCTGCCTGCATCGTCATTTCAGCGTTGAGCGTCACCACATGAGTGCCCTGACGCTGCAATAAACGATCTGACAACCAAGCGATGTAGTCTGGCAGCAGATGTACCGGAAACCCCAAAACCAAAAAGGGCTTGGGATCGCGAGAGGCTTGAGCGTTGGAATTTGTCTTCACAGATCTCATACAGCGGCAAAATTATGTCAATGCCAGTGTAAACGTATAGTACCCAGCACTAGCATTCCTCTTGCTATTTTGCCCTAAATCTCCCTATTGCCTCAGCGAGTCAGCCCATTGAGGTGCAGATCCAAATGCAAGATTCAGAGATGCATACACTTGTTTCCCAGAATCTCACTCGGCATCATCCTCTAACCTCCAGCAACCGAACCATCTGCCAATACCGTTCCTTTCAAAAGCGCGCCTTGAAGCGACGCGCCCTGAAGGTTTGCTTCAAGTAGAGAGGCCCGACACAAATTGGCCTTACGTAAATTAGCGTCTAATAAATTTGCTCCGTCTAAGCAAGCCTCAATCAAGTTGCTGCCTTCAAAATTAGCGTTTTGGAGATTTGCAAGATCAAATCGTGTTCGCATCAGATTTGCCTGTAAAAAGTCGGCCTTACTGCCATCAATGGCCTTTAAGCTTGCTTTCTCTAAATTTGCTCGACGCACGATCGCCTGACTTAGATTTGCACCATCAAAATTTGCGCCACAGAGTACGGTTTTGTAGAGGTCAGCACCTTGCAAGCAGGTCTGCTGTAGCAATGCTTCCTGCAAATTGGCCTCAATGAGATCTGCAAGACGAAGATTGGCACGATCTAGGCAGGCATTGCGAAGATTAGCATTTCTAAGATCGCTTCCCTCTAAATTAGCGTCTGCCAAATTTGCACGGCTAAAGTTAACAAACTCTAGGCTAATGCCGCTGAGATTAGCGCCAGATAAATCTGGCCTCACCGCTAAGTTTTGGATTCGCCAATCATTCCATTCCTCGACACCCTTCTGGAGAAGGGCAATCTGCTCAAAATTTGCCATTGCCGTCTGTATAGAGGTGTGGGAAGTTGGGTCTAATTGTTTCCTTAAAACTAATGTTCCCTAAATACAGGGGCTAGCCCTCTTTTAGTCTAAAGCTGAATTATTGCTGCGCTATTGTTATGCGCTTAGCTCAGCTAGCTTAGTGCGAACCGCCTGAATATCTTTCCACATCAGCCACTTAGGGCTATTTGGTTCTCGAGAAGGGTTTCTTAGCAGGTAGGCGGGGTGAAAAATAGGCATACAAAGGTAGCCCTCCCATTCAAGCCACTGACCGCGAATTTTAGTGATCCCCCGCTTATCGCCCGTGAGTCCTTTTACAGCAGTTGCGCCCGTGAGCAGAATGATTTTGGGGTTAACAATGCGAATTTGCTCGAGCAGATAAGGCTTACAGGCTTCGGCTTCTTGGGGGGTTGGAGTGCGGTTGTCGGGAGGACGGCACTTTACGACGTTGCAGATATAGACATCATGTTCAGAATTAAACTGAACCGATTCTAAAATTTTTTCAAGGAGCTGACCGGAGCGACCCACAAACGGAAGCCCTTGCTCATCTTCGTTTTGACCTGGACCTTCGCCGATGATCATAATCGAGGCTGTGGGGCTGCCCCTGCCAATCACAGCATGGGTTCGGGATTGGCCTAGCTCACAGCGCTGACAGGTGGTGCAGTGGGGCACCATTTCTGCAATAGACCCATAGGTGCCTGACGGAATGGGGACTTGGGCGCTTGTGGGAATCAGCGCTGTGTCAAAGTCTGCTGGGGGTGCAGCAGGTTCGGTGGGCTGCATCAAGTTAAATAAATTCGTTTGCTCTTCTGGAATCATGGAAATTTTCTAAACGTTCCATCCAAGGGTGGGCTGATGCATTCAACTCCGTTAACTTGCAGCCGTCTCGTAAAGAGACTCTGGGTGCGTCGCTATCGCCGTTTGCAGTCTGGGCAGCAGCGCCTCTACATAGTGAGGCCAGCCAATCACAATAGACTGCTGATGCGCTAAAGTTTCTGGGTTAAGCGCATCTAAAGAGAACTGGAGCGGGTTCCCTTGTAGATCACAGCAGACTAACCCCGCACATTTTGCCAACGCGAGGGGGCCAACGGTGTCCCATAGCTTAACGCGACCATTAAGGTAGAGGTAAAGCCCTGCCCTTCCTTGTATAACCTCCAGCACCTTAAGGCCAAAGCTCCCTAGGGTGTAAAACTGCGCTTCGGGGATTGCAGTTTGGATGGCGGTGCCGTACTGTCGCTGATCGCGATCGCCCAGCAGCATCGGGCAGTAGCTAGCAGTCGGACCAGAGGTCACAGATGGCACTAACGGCTGTGCTGCTTCAGTGCCGTGGGCTGTGAACAAGCCCCAGTCGTTACCCCCGTAAAAAAGCTGACCCGATTCTGGTCGCAAAATCCATCCGGCAATGGGCTGTTCCTGTTGCAGTAGCCCCACCATAATCGAGTAGTCTGGGCGGCGATTGATAAAATCTTCAGTGCCGTCTAGGGGGTCAATCAGCCACAGCCGCGAGAACCCTTCACTCATATTTTGAATAGATGCGGCGTTTTCTTCGGTAATAACGCCATCTTGAGGGAACCAAGCCTGAAATTGTTCGGCTAACTGACGATCTAGGGTGCGGTCGATCGCAGTCACAAAATCTTCAGGGCCTTTCTCCTCCACCGCAAAGGACTGACGCGCCATGTCTTTTGCCCACGCGCCTGCATCAGTCAAGGCAGTCTGGATTTTGAGCAGCGGTAAAAAAGAAGCCAATGACATGGAGTTCACGCTAGACGTAGAGGAGAAGGGCTAATTCCGACTCCCCTCGCCCGTTTTGGGAGAGGGGCTGGGGGAGAGGGTCATATTCGTGCAAAAGTTTTATGGTTACTAGCTGCATTATCACTTGAGATCTAGCAATCCGCTGTCTTTGAGCTTGGGGTTAAACCGCAATGCCTCTTTCACCCCTCGCTCAGTCAGAATCGTCAGAATATCCTGTTCAATTCGCCGTGCGGCCTGTTTGAGGATGCGCAGGTGCTGCTGGTCATCCAGTTGTGGGTCGGTATACTGGGTTAACTCTGCTGGCAGCATTTTGCTTTTAACATCAATGGGCTGCTCCCAAAGCTCCGCAGCGTCTCCATTCCCTGTCGGGACTGCTCCATTTTCGTCAATCCAGGCGGCTTTGATGGTTTCGAGTAGTGTGCGATTTGGGCGATCTACCGTCGCAACCTTGACTCCAAAGCAATACTGCGGTCGCCGGACAATGTGCTGCTTCAGGCTCAAAGATACATCCCGTGAATAGCCGATGTAGGCTAAATTCTTCTCGTGGTCGTAAATGGCATACACACCAATTTTCCCCTCAAACTGAGCAGGAAGTTGACCTTCGGCATCAATGTAGGGAAGATCCGTCAGTTCGGTTAAAGCGGGGCACTCGGACTGAGCCTGCATAGCCTTAGGTTCGATTCAATATCCTTAGTATGCCTCACGCTTGGTGCCCAAGGGCAGAAAAATCGTTAATACCTCACCCTCAAGGTGTTGCCGCACCGTTAGCTTGCCGCCCAATGCCTGAAACAAATGCTTAGTTGCCGCCAAACTAAGGCTGACACCCCCCGTTTCAGGCTGAAACATCAAGAGCTGACCAACGGCCTTCATCATCGGGGATTCAGCACTCACGTCGGGCTGATTTTGATCGGGCTGGGTTTGGAGCTGAAGCTTAAGTTGAGACCCCGCCAAGTCTACCTTAAGGTTAATGTGGCTGCCCACAGAAAGGCTGTTGCTGAGATATTCCATTAGACCCGTTAAGACCTGGTTGAGGAGGTGGGGATCGCGGATGGCAATTTCTGGAAGGCGTTTTGGAGTTGTGACCTGAAGCGTTAAGCCTCGACGGGCGGCGTGAGCCTGCCAGCGTGTGAGGTTGTCGGTGAGCAGTTCTTGAAGGGCAATGGGGGTGAGGTGGGTCGGCAATGGCTGACAGTCTGCGTGGGTTAACTCCATGGCTCTAAAAATGAGGCCAAAGCGATCAATCTGACCTAGGCATTCTTGCTGGATGGCCTCAAGGCGCTGGATCACCACGTTAGGTAAGTCTGTTCGTCGCAGCAGCAGACGGGTTAGGGTTTGAATGGTGGTTAAGGGGGTGCGGACTTCATGAGCCAACACTTTCAGCAGTTCTACGTCGCGATCTGGTTCAGATTCGTTGTGGTCTGTCGAAGCAGGAATGGGTTCTGAAAAGGGCGATGTTTTGTAATGGCGATGTTTTTGCGTAAAAGATAATGATTGCCATCGACTGGTTTGAGCGGGCTGAGCGCTGTTGGGGTTTAAGTGAGCGGTTTGAGCCAGCAATGCCTGACTAAACTGCATGGGGATTTTATAGTCTGGTGCCGTGGTCGGAAACCTCGATCGCCATTGCTCAATCAGCTTGAGCTGAGCAGGTCGCTGGAGCCGCTCAACTCTGAACTGCAAAGTCATCCAAATTTTCTCGACGGTCGCCGGATCAAAGGAAAAATTAAGCCGAAGGATACCCTCAGAGTCGCAGCCCAAAACCGCAGCCCAGCAAAACTGAGCAGTTTGAATCAGGCAAAATTGCTCATGAGCGAGGGAATCTCCCGCCAAAATAGGCAGCGTAGGCAGGGGTACCTCAAATCGTTCTGAAACGGTTGCTGGGGGAAGCTTAAAGCAAGAAGAGGATCGCTCAGGGGTGAAAATCCAGGTCTTGAGGTGAGCCAGTATTGCCAAGTCGCTAAATACAGGCGCAGGGCTGCAAAATACCACGCCCTGCTGGTTACACACTTCGGCGGCAGATTGGGCTAAAAGATTATTTTTAGCGTGGCTGGGATTCAGCGTGGTCTGCTTGAGGAGCTGAGTCATGGCGGCGATCGCCACCCGCCAAGCCGTCTGCGCTGTCTCTAGCGTCAGCGCGTCAGTATCTCCATCCGTCAATTGAGGCTCCAGCGCTGTAAATAATTCTGTGAGCGTTGGTAACGGGTCAAACACGGGTTCTATCGCCTGTTGGGTATAGCGGTTTGGATAAACTGTAGCCCTCATGGTTATCACGCCGTTTAGCTTAGCAATCTAACTGAGCAATTTGACTGAGCAAACAATATTGCTTAATCAGAGAATAACGGGTTTAACGCATAAGAGACAGCCGCAAAACCGAACCTTAGAAGGTCGGATTCTACATTTTTGACGCGGCATAAAACAAACATTGCGAGACAGGATTGGGTTTCGGCTCCGCTCAACCCACGCCATAATCGTTGATTTCATCTCACGCTCTTGTCTAGGATAGGCAGATCAAGTCAATATCTAACGCGATCGCCGTGAACGTCACCCCCCCGCTTTCTTCCGTGTCCCCTTGGGTATACCCAGTCATCTCGTCTGGGAATCGACTGCTACAGCGCGCCTTTTTTGGCCCCTTGACGGTCAACGGTTTCGAGCATTTCCCCCTCCATGGCCCAGCGGTGCTGGCAATTAAACACTACAGCCGTTGGGATCCATTGGTAATTGCTCAACTTCAGCCCAAGGCGATTTGCTTTATGACCAATGCCAACCAGTTCAGCGGTATTCAGGGCTGGCTTTTGCGTCGGTTAGGCTCCTTCCCGATTGATTTAGCTAGACCCCAAAAATCCAGCATTAAGCACATGATTGAGCTATTGCACCAAGATGAACTCGTCGGTATTTTTCCAGAGGGTGGCATTGTGCGCGATCAGCCCCTGCGATCGCTCAAGCCAGGTACGGCTCGACTAATCTTGCAGGCCGAATCCACTGCTCCCCAGCCTAGGGCGATTCCCATTACGCCCATTGCCATCCGCTATGAGCCTGAAGCGCAGAGAGGCGCAGCCGTTTTTGTTGATATTTCTCCAGCGTTTTCTAGCCGAGATTTTGAGGCGGGTTCTGATAAAGAAAAAGCCGCCAAAATGACGCAGCATCTTGAGGTTGTGTTGCGCGATCGCCTCCAACACCTTGCCCTTGCCCAGAATAAATGAGAGTGCATTGAGAAACGTTAAGATAAGCAAGCATCTGTTTTGTAAATTACAGCTCATATTTAGGAAGAATTCATGCCCGTTTTATTGGCGATCGCAGTTTTGGCACTGTTAATCGTGGTGCATGAGTCAGGGCATTTCCTGGCTGCGCGCGCCCAGGGAATCTACGTCACTCGGTTTTCGATTGGGTTTGGTCCCGTCCTCTGGAAGTACCAGGGGCCGCAAACCGAATATGCCCTCAGAGCGATCCCCTTGGGCGGCTATGTTGCCTTCCCTGATGACGAAGACGAAGAAAGCAATATCCCAGCCGACGACCCGTCCCTAATGAAAAACCGTCCGATTTTAGATCGGGCGATCGTCATTAGCGCAGGGGTAATTGCAAATTTAATTTTTGCCTACGTTCTTATCTTTGCTCAGTTGAGCTGGCAGGGCATTCCTAACCCGCAGATTGCCCCAGGTGTCGCCATTGTGCAGCTTGTGCCAGAGACAAGCGCAGCCGCACAAGCTGGCGTTTTACCTGGAGATGTCGTCGTTGCGATCAACGGGCAAACCCTTGAAATGGGCGAGACTGCCGTGCAGGCATTCCAAAATCAGGTCAAGCAAAATGCAGATCAGCCATTAAATCTAGACATTCAGCGAGCAGGTAAAGCCCTTGCGCTGAGCGTTACGCCTCAGATTAGCCCAAACAATGAGCCGCTGATTGGCGTGCGGTTAGCGCCCAACGCGAAGCTAAACCGCGTTAAAACCTTCTCCGTCGTTAAGTTATTGAACGCAGCCTCTACAGAGTTTCAAAATCTACTGCTGTTGACCGTGGGCGGCTTTGGTCAGCTTATTAGCAATTTCCAAAACGCGGCAAGTCAGGTTTCTGGCCCTGTCGCCATCGTCAAAATTGGTGCAGACATTGCGCGCACCGATATTAGCCGCCTGCTTCAGTTTGGAGCGCTGATCAGCATTAACTTAGCGGTCATTAATATCTTGCCGTTACC